>CAZDYZ010000781.1:0-2941 GCA_964509525.1 uncultured Acidobacteriaceae bacterium | reverse complement strand
CGAACCGCTTGCGCAGGGCAACGTTGATACTGGGAAAACCACCGCCAATCGGGGTGGTTACGGGACCCTTCAGCCCTATGTGTGTACGCTCAATCGACGCGATAAGTTCCGCCGGAATGTATTCATGATACTTCGAATACGCCTCTGCCCCCGCTGCGTACGACTCCCACCCGAACTTGACGCCGGTCGCTTCTAGGATGCGAACGGTTGCTTTTACAACCTCTGGACCGATCCCGTCGCCCGGAATTAACGTTACGGCATAAGCCATTCGATTTTGTCTGCCGCCGGAATCAGTTTCCGGACTTGGCTCTGGCGGATGTACTTTCTTTGGTGTCGAGCAGTTCCTTCAATTCGGCCATAAACTCGCGCACGTCCTTGAAATCGAGGTAGACCGAGGCAAAGCGTACATAGGCAACCTTGTCAATCCGTTTCAGACGATTCATGATCAACTCGCCGACCTCGCTGGTTTTGCGCTCGCGGTCTGGCGAGTCCACCACGAATCCTTCAGCATCGTTGACGATCTGTTCCAGCCTGCCCATGGAAACAGGTCGCTTTTCACATGCCCGCAGCAGGCCGCTCAGCACTTTTTGACGGTCGAACTTCTCGCGGCGACCGTCCTTCTTCACCACCATGTAAGGGATCTCGTCGATCCGCTCATAGGTGGTGAAGCGCTTCTCGCACCTCAGGCACTCGCGGCGGCGGCGAATGGACTCGCCTTCCTTGCTTTCACGCGAATCCACCACCTTGTCGTTCTCAAAGCCGCAAAACGGGCACTTCATGAGTGAGAAAAAGATAGACAGCCTGCGATTCGATTGTAACAGGGGAGTCGGCAACCCCTTTGGATGGGTCTAGCCTTACAGCTGTGCCTTGCGGCGGACGCATTCCAGCCTCTAGTACCTGCCGCGAAAGAGATAAACGAGTTCAATGACCAGGATAATCACTACCATCAGCTCTAGTACGAAGCCGCGGCTTTGATGGAACTCGTCGATAAGGAAACGGTAGAGCCCTTCGGCAGTGTGCAACTTTTCGTTGACCAGGTTCTTATATTCCAGAACACCCACCTTGGCCGCTGCCAGGCGATACAAGCGCGCTGAAAACATATCGCTGACGAACTTGATCGCCGTGTCGGCACGCTCCACCAACTCTGTCACCTCAACGGTCACGCCATTCAACCTTGAAGCCTCGCCTCGCATCCGCCAGCGTCTCATTAGGCCAGCACGATGCTTGAGCGAGCGATAGACCCCCGCCAGCTCGCGGGTCAGCAACTCGTCGTAGTGGCGGAATTCGAGCAGCTGCGAGTTGGCGTACTCCAGGATCTGCACCGAGGTTTCAGCCCCGGAGGATGTGTCATAGACCAACGCGGCATTCCATCCGACGACCACCAGATCGTTGGGATAGTACGAAAGGCTGGCCTGCAGCACATCTTCGTTTTCGCTGCGCGCCAACGGAACCGTCTCGCCCCGCAGCATTTGTGCGATTTCCGGGCCGTGCTCCGCCAGCAACTCGATAGCCCGCGGTCGGCCTGGAAGGTCGCTTAACAGAAAAATGTAATAATCCTCGGCCAGCCAGTCGCGGTACGGACGCCCGATCGCTGGGGCGATCCGTTCCAGCCGTCCCCGGATGATTTGTTGGGCTTGCCGCTCAAGCTCGGGGTTGGGGACCCAGCGCGAGGCCAACTGAATCAGTGCTGGCCAGTCCGCCTCGAACACCCGCTCCAGAATGACGCTGACGACGCCATAGTCGTAATACTTTATCTGCGGGCTGAGCATTTCGCCGTTGCTTAACACCACCGGCTCGAGTTGCTCCACCACCGGCGGCTTCTCAAAGCGTACGTACTCCGGAGTAGCATGCTTGAAGCTGGGCTCAACGCGCCGAGCACCCAGGATTTCCCGCAATTCCTCCAGCCTGATTTCTTCGCAGATATCGTGGAGGATAACCCCGAGGACCGAGCCCCTCATCGTCGCGCCCCTCATTACGCTCGCCATGTGTCAGCCTGCTCTCTGCTGTCGCTAGCGATTGTATGGGATGGGGGGAATCGCTCGCTGATCAGCAGGGTGATCCTGTGCATCTATTCCAGCTGCGGGCCTGCCTGTAGCTTGCCTTGGGCTGGCATGCCAATTTCGTCGGCGTCAGGAAGGGAGGTCCACCATCGCCGATGCTCATTGGCAGTTCCACCTCTTGCAATTACAGAATCTCCCCTACAAACACATCGCAGCTGGCCTGGGCGCGAGAGCCAATACTACCGCCGGCTAGATCTTCATACTTAGCGGCCAATACCCTGGTACGGTGGAAGGCTGATCGACTTCGGCTATGACCTTGGCTGCATTTCGAAAATTGGCGGAGAGCAGAAGACCTCTTCGCGCGGGGGTTTATTTGTGCGGCGGAAACAAGAATTTCAGCATCGGTGCGACACGCAATGCCCACGCCAACTCGGAGTGTTCACCGCCTCGCACCTCGGTGTAGGCGAGATCCTTGCCACGCTTCCACCCCTTGCTGATAAGCGCATTTTTCAATGCCCGCACGTCGGGAAGTGCTCGTCGCCCCTCGCGCGTCCCGACGTCGAGCCAGATCCGCAGGTCGGGCTTTCTGGTGATCTGAGCGACAGTCTTTAGAATGGCCCGGTCATGCCACCATACCGATGGAGACAGCACCGCGAGTTTGCCGAACACCCATGTATAGCGAAGCCCGAGGTAAAGGGAAACCAATCCACCCAGAGATGAGCCTCCCATACCGCAGTTCTCAGCTCCGGGCAGCGTGCGATACGTATGTTCGACAAATGGCTTCAGCTCTTCCACTAACATCTGGCCATATGCGTCGGCCCGACCGCCACCCAGCCGCATGTCCTCAACCGGCGTGTATTCGTCGATGCGGCGCAGTCCGGTGTTGTAGATGCCAACGACGATCATCGGCTCGACCTCCCCGCCTGCGATCAGCTCGTCAG
>CAZDYZ010000780.1:0-4270 GCA_964509525.1 uncultured Acidobacteriaceae bacterium | reverse complement strand
CCTGCAAGACCTCCAATTCAACCGCATACGGTCCGCCTCCCGCCTGCGTGATGAGGGATATCAGCCGACTTTTTTCCACCTGAAAATTCTCCTCGGGATTGATCCGGCGGTCGACCGTAAACCAGCACGATTCCGGAACGACATTAAAATTGGTGCCGCCAGCTGTTTGTCCACCAAGCATCAGGATGGAGCGCTTTGCCTGTTCTGGCTGAATCTCAAAGGCAGTGACGCGCGACTCGATTTCTCTCTTCAATTCAGCCAGCTTCTGGGCGAGCCCCATCATGCCTTCGAAAGCATTTGCCCCTTCAAACTGCCGCCCCACGTGTGCTGCCTTACCCTTCACTGTGATTCGTAAGCTGATTGCGCCGCGGTTCGCATTCCAGACGATACCGCCTGTGGGTTCAGGAGTGAGCATCCCGTCACCATTTTTTCCAAGCAGACCTTTGTCTGCGAGGAAGCGAGACCCGAGTGGCCCCGACGTTTCCTCATCGGGCACAAAAACCAGACCTATCCTGCCGTCTAGTTTCATGCCGCAGTCGCGCACAGCCTTGGCAGCATAGATCATCGCGGCCAGTCCACTTTTCATATCGGACGATCCCCGTCCGAACAAATTCTTGCCTCTTACGACAGGCTTGAACTGACTGGCTTCCTGTGCCGGAACAACATCGTAATGCCCGCTGAAATATAGCGTCCGATCATCCCGGTCGCCGACGAAGGATAATACGCAATTGTCAACAGTCCGCGATTCGAAACCAAGCTGGTTCAGATGGCGAAGAACCGCATCAACCGCGTCTCCATAATGCCTTCCAGGGGGGTTCTCTGAAGGAATAGATATGAGATCGCTCGCGAATTCGACCATTGCTCGTCGGTTTTGACGAATGACCTCATTGACGTCGATATTCATCGTCGCACAAGCAGTCTCTCATTAGGAATCAACACGCCACGGACCCTGGCAGGCGACCAGGTTAGAGCAAGGTAGCCGACGACTCACAGAGCGGTCTCCCCACTCGACTCCCGCCTGGCGGTATGGATCAACCGTTCGTCCACGCAGGTTTCTCAGACGTGCAAGACTAATGATCGGGATCGACGGATTTGCCGCCTCGGCAAGAAACTCGTCTCCGAAATGAGCTTCAAAGTGTTACGGCACATACTTAAGCGAACCAACACATGGGCAGTGGCTTCTTCAGGGCGCCACGGGTCTTGTTGGTATAAGCCATCAACCCGTTTTGGGTTGCTGTGATCAGGATGTCAATCCATGCGAGTCGCGTTGTCCGGTGAGTCCCGAACATTGCAGCTCTATCCTAATAAATCACTCTATCTTCCTCAATCTTCTGGACTGCTCATTCGAACCGCTATCCTTACAACCTGCTGTTCGGCACGTCCAACGCAGTGGACGGCTCAGGAGCATCCCCGACCGCCTCTTCCATAGAGTAAAGTACTGCGATGGCTATGCGCGCTCTCCATTCCTTTTCTTGTTGTTTCATCCTTATCGTTTCGGCCTTCTCGCTGCCTGCACACAATGTGGCCCAGAAAGCTATTTCCGGCGGGATTGAAGAACGCATTCGCCGCGTCAAGAACATTTCGCCGATCCCGCTTGGCGCTAGCGCAGCCACCGCTGCAATTCACGCAGCAACAGCTAATGCAGGAGAAATAGAGCTGCAAGGCATGCCGCCAGGTTTGCCGAAGAGGGTCCCTTGAATTCCTTCGGATCGACCCAGGGAGCAGCCACAGTTGCACAATTGAGCCTCCAGCGCAATCTTCAGTGAGCGGAAGAAATCGCACAGGTGGGCCTAGCAGAAACCAAGTCGATTTTGCGAGGAGCGGGTACATGTGCCGCGATAAGTTGTGGTTGGCCGACCATTCAACCAAACCCGTGAAGGGGGCGAGATAAGCAGGGTCGATTCGGACAGCCCGCTACCATATTTGGGAAGCCTGCCGGAATCTGCATTATCGACCAACTGCGAACATGAAAGTATCCCAGGGAGGTCGAAGGACCTTCATGGAGACGGTGGCTCTATGCGTGCTTCTACTTCGCTGCTTTCTTGCCAACAATGTTCAATTCCTCGACCTGCCCGTTTGGATTTTTCACCAGCAAGATTTTGCCGTTTAGCTTGGCAGGAAATTCTTTCCCAGTGGTCCAGTCAATAAAAACAGCAGCAGGTGCGGTGGCGCGGCAAGCGTAGACCGTATCACCGATGCGCATGGAGATCTTGTAATTGTCCGAATCTGTCAAGTGCTGCGCGTTAGCGGCAGATCTTTCGAACGAGACAACTCGGGCCATTTGATAGCCTTCGTCTGCGGTTTGCGCATAGGCGAGCATCGCAACAGAGCAGACGCAGCACAACAACACAATCAGCCATTCTTTCATTGATGTTCCTCTCTGATGATCGAAAGAGAAGTATAGACCGAGTGCGATATCTTCGGATGGTCATAAGTCACATATGTTCTGCGCCGCCGGGCAGTATTGCAAGAAGGGGATGAAAGAGGCCGATTTCTGGCGGATCACGTCAGCTTTCTATCGAAAGGTCGTCCCGCGTGGGAGCCAAGGCGGACGGGTTTTTCAGGCTCCTGTTGACAGAACTGTCAGAAGGAAACTGCTTGTGATCGCGACGGACGCTATGGGGTTTCAATTAGTTTGTCTCGGAAAATTGCTGAAAATAAGTACACTTGGGGAGCGTTTATGCAGGACGGATTGCCATGCGGGTTGCTATAGGTCGTGCCCTCGATGTTTACGTCCTCGGGGAGCCGGAAGGGTGCCTGACCGGGGAACCCCCAATCAAAATTGCCAAGGTTGGCCACACTCCTTGCCCCTCTGCCTTCGCGCTTGCGTTTCCCGCGACCAGCCAAGGTAAATTTTGCTCTGGTTATAGCTGTTAGCTATGCATTATAAAAGTACGCCCCACGTTTAGAAGGTGGCAGTTCTTCGTGGCGCGCTGCCTCCGCTCCGCTGCACTGCCCAGGGGCTTGGCTCCGCTCCGGCGGCGCTGCAGGGAAGGTTCTTCGTTCTCCCGGGACTCAAGCTGGTTATTAAGTGGTAGGGCCGTGGCGAAGCAGACTTACCTTGGGGGAAAAGATGCACCTTGTAATGACCTTCCCCCCAAGGAGGCAAGTCAATGATCCGCGATGTCAAGTATATAGGGCTAGACGTTCACAAAGAAGCAATTACCGTCGCCGTGCGCAATGGGAGCGGGAAGCTGGTAATAGAATCCATCATCGAAACCAAAGCTGCCACCCTGCTGCAGTTCCTGGAGGGTCTGCGGGGAGAGTTACACGTGACCTTGGAAGAAGGGACCTGGGCGACCTGGCTATACGATGTGGTGAAGCCAAAGGTGTACGAACTCGTGGTGTGCAATCCGCGCCGCAACGCCCTATTAAAGGAAGGCAGCAAGAATGACCGGATAGATGCGCGCAAACTGTCCGAGCTGCTGCGCGCCGGCATGCTGCGCGCGGTCTACCACGGGGAGAATGGTCTGCGCACGCTGAAAGAATTAGCGCGCAGTTATGAAACCATCAGCAAGGATATGGCGCGTGTAATGAATCGGCTGAAAGCGATCTATCGAGGGTGGGGCATTTGCTGTGCGGGCACTGCGGTCTATGATCCGCGTTATCGGCAGGAATGGTTAGACAAGATCCCCCATGTGGGTGTGCGCCTGCGTGCTGAGCTGTTCTATGAACAGCTGGATGGGCTGCGGATGTTGCGGAAAAAGGTACGAGGCGAGTTGCTAACCGAGAGCCGGAAACATTCCGCCACCAAAATACTGCGCCAGATTGCCTGCATCGGTCCCATTCGCAGCGCGCAATTGATTGCACTGATGCAAACCCCGCATCGCTTCCGCAGCAAGCGGCAGCTTTGGACCTATAGTGGCTTGGCAGTGACGACACACGACAGTGGGCAACATCGTTACGTTGATGGGCAGCTACAACGGTCCAATAAGCCGCAGCAGCTGCGTGGTCTGAATCAAAATCACAATCACACGATGAAGCAGATTTTCAAGAGTGCGGCTACGAGTGCCAGCTGTTCTGCGGGACCGTTCCACGATTTCTATGCTGGCTTGCTGGCCAAGGGGATGAAGCCGGAGATGGCTCGTCTGACGCTAGCCCGCAAGATTGCGACCATCAGTTTGACCCTTTGGAAGAAAGGAGCCCGTTTCGACGCAGAGCAACTAAAAGCGGCGCAAGCAGCTTGAGCGTCTTGTGAGGACCCAGGCAATTCCCCAGGTTTTCAGCCCGGTAATGGCCGATCGGTTCTTGTGACGCTCGGGTTCGAGGG
>CAZDYZ010000779.1:0-3577 GCA_964509525.1 uncultured Acidobacteriaceae bacterium | reverse complement strand
TTCACCCTAGGTAAGCTGCTGTGCCAATAGAAGCATACCTTGGTGGCATGAGGCATCTGGAATACATCCTTGTAGGTGACGTGGACAAAGTTTACCGCACGCATTTGATTGTGCTGCAAGCTGGACACGGCATCTGGTGAGGTTTGGAACCAGACATCCGTTGTATATACTCCGCCCGGCATCAGGGTACCAGCAGAATTACGCGCTGGCGTATCTGGTTCTTTAGGTTCACCGGCTTGATCGATGTCCTCTACCGTGATTACATCGGAAATGTGTACATCAAGAGCAGGCGTCTTACCGGTATTCTGAAGTTTGATCGTGAACCCACCTCCGCTGCCGTTTAGGGGCTGAGGGGTTGCTTCCATCAGTCCTACCCATGCTCGCTCATCGTTTCGGACGCCCTCTTGTAGTGCCTGCATAGCAGTCTCAGACCGAGTGAGCTGAGTACCCATCTTTTTCATTTGTTCCCGGAAATCGACACCGAAGAACACCACCGCAACAGCTACTATGATGATAAGTATTGCCGTTATCCAGCGCTTAGCTTTGGGACGCCGATACCAGGCCAGCTTGTTGGCGGGGGGCGCCTTGGGAACCGATACTCCTACAGCTGGATCTTCATTTAGAGGCATCCTGAAGTCACTACGGCCTAACCCCTCATGACCTTGAGCCTGGTGTTCCCGTATGTGGAACGAAGCTCCAGGGTTACTGGACTGCCCATTCCATGTAACTTCTCCAAGAGCATTACTTGGCTGCTGTCGCGGACGGCGGCCTCGCGTCGTTGACAACAATGTGGTCCCGACGAGTGCCGCGAATATGCCCGCTCCGCAGCCGACCAGGAATTGGCGTTTGTCGGACATGGGTGAGAGAAGTCCATTGTTATTATCGGCATGTCTTTAAAGATTCTGGAACGGGGCGAAATATCGTGAAATACTTAGAGAAATATAATAAGTATTCTCACTACCCACCAGACAACTAAACGCCAAGCCATTGAAACAACGGCTGATACGTAGGTGTTCGCAGCTGGTGGCGGAGCAAAATGGATCGACGGGCAGTTAGGCCAGCAGCGAAATGGCGGCACTGACACGGAGCCCAATGCTTATGACCTTGGGACGTGGGGAAGAAGATGTTCCAGCGCGATGGCGAGAACGGTTAGATCAGAATTTCTTTAGGCCTCAAGGCACTTGGTTCCATTAGTAGTGGAAGCCATTTTGGTTTAAGGATGCTACCGCAGACTTCAAACAATCCCATGACCTGCAACAAGCATCGCTCCAGCTGAACTTATCACTCTTCCAGTGGCTCAGGCGATGAGATGAGAGTCTTGAGTCACCGATCAACGTGCAGAAACAGGTTTAAATCGGGTTCCGTTCCAAATTCGCATTCGCTTCTTCTTGTCCGCAAATTGGACCTCCCGGTGGGCTGGTTTGGCCCAACGCACCGCTTGCCACCGGACGAATCAGCACTGCACTCGACGTTGAGGACTTCGCGTGACACTACTTCCTTGAAGTCATCATGTATTGCCGGTCTGCGCTTCTACCCTGCGCTTCTACCACAATAGCTTTAATGCGAATTGCACCTGGCGAGCTGTTGTCGATGTGCTGGTAATTGCCCCCGCTGTGCCGGACAGCCCGGAAGGGGTAAAGACAATGAGATTGGGCGTGTTGAAGTTGGCCCGGTTCAGCAGGTTGAAGATTTCTGCACGAAACTGCAAGCTCAGCCGCTCATGAATGGTTGTGTTCTTGATCGCGGAGAAATCCCAGGTCGCTAAACCGGGGCCGGTCAGGTTGTTTCGGCTAAGATTTCCCAAAAACCCGCTATTAGGCGGTGGTTGCAGGAACGCAGCCGGGTTGAACCATTGCGTGGGTGTTCCCAGGATCGGGCTTCCGGTGAAATTCGGATTGGCGAACGGCCGGACGGGATTGCGTGTGTCGCCATCGTTGGACGGGTTGTAACTGAGCTGCGGCGTCATCGGAAATCCGCTTTGCAGAGTGATAATGCTCTCTACCGACCAGCCGCTGACCATCGCGTTGGCGAAGCCCTGCATCCCGTTGGCAAGCGCCTGACCGCTGCCGAAGGGCAAGGTATATACACCGCTGATCACGCCTACGTTTGTGGCGTTCCAGGCTGCCGGCCCCCAGTCGGCACGTATGTCATATGGATTCGACACCAGGCCGGGCTCGTTGCCCGTGGTCGTGGAATTCAAGGAATCGCCATCGTCAAGCGCCTTCGACCAGGTGTAAACCCCACGCAGCGACAGACCATGACTGAAACGGCGGTTGAAGTCTACTTGCAGAGCGTTGTAGCTGCTATCGCCATAGGAAAAGTAGGTCCAGGTGTTGGCCAGCGTGGGATTGGCCCTCGGCGTACCAGCCTTGATGTAGTACGAACCTGGAGGGACTGGCGTGCCTGCCAGTCCTGCAGGAAAGTTGGCCGGATAGGTCGCTGGACAGGGTGACGCGGGACAGATAGTTGGGAATGGGGTGTTCGCGTCCAGACCTACGATTTCGTGGTAGCCATGCGATCCGACATAACGCAGAGTCAGGGACGTATTTGGCGTCAATGCTTGTTCAACCGCCAGCGTGTACGAGATGAGGGTCGGCATCTTCAGGTTCGGCTGCACACCGCCTGGTACCAGCAGCGCTTTCGCTGGCGGCGGCAGAGCGGGATTAATCGGAAGCTTGGAGACCGGCAAGTTCGCGATGCTGTAAGTGGGATTGAAAGGAGCGTTCTGGTCCATACGGTAGCCCAGAGCATCCTGCAGCTCGTTATAGATGCCAAATCCGGCGCGTATAACCGTCTGCCCGGGATAGGGGCTCCAGGCAATACCAATTCGCGGTTCAGGCAGGAACTTTGCATTGTTCGTGGTAAACGTGCTGCTGGCGATACGGGGCTCGTTGGAGATGACTCCATCGTTGAAGGTGTAATTGGCAGCCCGGCCATGCGCCTCATTCCATCCCGTGGAGAATTCGCCCCGGAAGCCGAGAGTGAACGTCAGATTGGGAGTCGCGCGGATCGTGTCCTGCGCATAGAGCGCACCGAAAAGCGAGCGCCAGTTCATTTCAGTTGGTGCTGGGTCATACAGGAACGTGCTCGTGACTCCCGCCAGGAATGTCTGCAAGCTGGTGAACGTCGCCTGCCCGTACTGGCTGAGGGCCAGCGTTTCGTTCGACTGAAACTGTTGTAGCCACACCCCGAAGTCAAACTGCTGTCGCCCGCGCGTCCAGGAGACACGGTCCTCATACGTGTACAAATTGCGGGCCAGCTTTAGGTTACTTCCATTGTTGCTGCCAGCAAGGCCAATCTGCGCCTGCGGATTGGAAGCTGCACTTCCGCCTACCACCACGGCGCCCACCGGAAGTCCTGTCAGAAACCCTGCAACAGTGGCGGCCGGAGTGCCTGGACTGGGTTCCCCCGTGAAGAAGTAGCCCGCACGCGAATAGCCGAACCGAGCCGTGTTCAATAAGGTGGGGGAAAAGACATGTGTCTCCTCCAGACTGGCAACCTGCTCGCGCAGCGTCAAAATGTCGCCGCTGTAAGGATTGGCGGTAGTCGCTGTGTTGTCGGCGCCGTCGTCGATGGC
>CAZDYZ010000778.1:0-2477 GCA_964509525.1 uncultured Acidobacteriaceae bacterium | reverse complement strand
AAAGACCCCCAACGCACAGTGCCGCGCGCCATGCGAAGCATGCTGGTGCGGCTCATTATCTTCTATGTCGGCGCCATTGCCATTCTGGTCGGCGTCATTCCCTGGACGCAGATTCAACCAGGGCAAAATATCAGCGTGAGTCCGTTCGTCCGTGTTTTCGACCTCATGCACATCCCCGCCGCCGCTCACGTCATCAACTTCGTGGTGCTGACCGCCGCGCTTTCCAGCATGAATTGCAACTTGTATCTCGGTACACGCATGATGTTTTCGCTGGCCCGTGCCGGTTATGCGCCAGAGGTACTCGGGCGTGTCTCCAGCAAGAGTACGCCCCTGCCGGCCTTGCTGGTCTCGGCCGCGGGCCTGGGCGTCGCCACCCTGTTTGCATTCGCTTTTCCAGCGTCGGCCTATGTGTACATGTTCGGCATTGCGCTGTTCGGCGGACTCTTGGCGTGGCTACTGATCTTTATCACTCATCTTGGCTTTCGTCGTCATTGGCAGGTGGAACGAGTGTCTCGCCTACCCTTCGTGATGCCGCTGTTTCCCTTGACGACAGTCCTCGGCGGCATGACAGTATTGGCAATCCTGCTCTCAACCTGGTGGGTTCCGGATATGCACGTCACTCTCGAGGCTGGTATTCCCTGGCTGTTGTTCTTGACAGTCCTGTACGTTGCCTGGGGGCGACAACGGGCCAGAGCGGTCCCCTCGCCTTCGCCGCAGTCTCCCCGTGCTCCAGATGCGGCGGATTAGACCTATGGGATCACTCAACGCCTCTGGATCCTGGCGATAGACTGCATGAAGACTCCGAACGGCGACTATTGCGGGGCCGGTGGCTGCGGAACAACATGCTTTCGTATCGCAGCATCGCACGCCGCGTAATCTGAATCACACAGCTGCTGCTGTTCTGGGCCGAAAGCGGTGAGCGTCATCGAATTCGTTGCCAGCATTTGTGCTCATCGACAGCAAGTGCCATTGGTGATCGAGCCTCTTAAAACACTGGAAATCCGATTGAGCTTTGGCAGGTACCACGATTCGTTCAAGCGCCAAGGGGTTCCAAAGTGGAAATTCATAGCGATACCCGCCGCCGGAAAGACAGAGGGCAACTCCTAACCCACGGCTAGGAGGAGCACCGGGGTGATGGCGGACCGACTGCCCTATGGCTTGTGGTTTTGCCGTCAACGGATCGCCCGGCGTTAGTCCTCCGAGTAATAACTGACAGGGAAGGTTGAATACTTCGAGAAATCGAGCAACCGCCGAGTCCTTTAGCCAAATCACCCTAGCAAGGTTGCCAGTCACCATAAAAAGATTTAGCGTGTGAGCTGCAACTCCTACGATTGCGGTGTACGCCCCTTTCGGCAAAGGCAATCGGGCACGCCAACAAAATCTTCCCGCGAGGCGCCATGAATCACGGATTACGCGTTCTCTTGTTCGTCTCTTTCGCTACTATCTCCATGACAGCACAGACCATGCAGCAGACCGGTACTCAAGCCAACGCGCGGTTCGCGCAGATGACGGACCAGTTCGTGAAGGATTCTCTGGCATTGTCTCCTGTAAACGCATCCCAAGCCGGGTATCACAAACATAAGGATCCCAAGACGGGCAAGATGATTGACCTCGATGCACAACTGGACGACGTCGGCCCACAAGGCGTCGCTGCGCAGGAAAAGTTCTATCGCGAGTGGCGGCAGCGCTTCCAAACCGAGACGCCGGTCACGAAGTTGAACGCCCAAGATGCCGCCGACTTCCGGCTGATTGACGACCAAATAGCGCTTACCCTGCTAGAGTTCGAGCAGATCCAGAGCTACAAACACAATCCCACGGGCTACGTTGAGCTGATCGGCAACGCGATGTTCCTGCCTCTCACGCAGGATTATGCTTCAAAAGAAGTACGAGTTGGGGATGTCATCTCGCGCATCGGCCAGATTCCACGCTTCATAGAGCAGGCGAAGGTGGAACTGACCGACTCTGATCCCATTTTCATCTCGACCGCGGTCGATGAGAATGAAGGCAACATCAATCTTGTGAATAGCGTTGCGGTGGACATTCCAACCGGATCGGTACTGAAACAGCAGTATGACAAGGTTGCACCGGCAGCCAAGAAGTCACTCACTGATTTCAGTGACTGGATGAAGAACGACCTGGCCAAGCGGCCGACAAAGGGACGCTCCTGGCGCCTGGGCAAAGAATGGTACGACGCGAAATTTCGCTATGTAATGGAGACCTCGATCACGCCTGAGCAGCTGTTGGCTGATGCCGAAGCCAAACTGAATGCGGTCCGGGCCGAGATGCTGCAACTGGCCCTGCCACTCTATAGGCAGCTGTATCCCGGTGAAGACGATTACAGCAATCTGCCGCCTCACGAGCGCGAGAACAAGATCATTCGTGCGGTACTCGACAAGATCGCTGACGAGCATCCCCAGCGCGACCAGTTGATCGAAGCTGTCAAGGCAGACCTGGAAGGCATCAAGCAGTTCATCCGC
>CAZDYZ010000777.1:0-3780 GCA_964509525.1 uncultured Acidobacteriaceae bacterium | reverse complement strand
TGAAAGCCTGGGGCATCAATGACAACCTCGTATACATCAGGTCGAAGACTGGCAATATTGAAGATACCTGCGGCGTTGCTAGTCGTATCGCGCACGATGCCGGTGTTTATTGAAGTGACCGTTACCTTAGCGCCGGAGACGACGGCACCACTTGCGTCTCTGATGGTGCCCGAGATTTGACCGGTCTCAGTCTGCCCAACAGCGTAAACTGATCCCAATGTCAGAATCGCAAACAAAGAAACTATCACCACTACAGTCCGATTCATGACTCGCTCCTTACGGGCTGAACATGACTGTTGCCTAGGCATGGCGGATCCGACCACAGGCAACAGTTGGCTCGGCCTATACGTGTGTAGAACGCAATTCCGTTGCCATATAACAACGTCATCCGGATCTGGGTACGAATACACCTGCAAGTCACACAGATTCAGTGCCATCCGCCATCACAGCTGGCCGTGGCCATAAAGGAGGGGACAGCAGGCGATCCAAAATTTCGGATTTTAAGAATTTGGTGAGGGACGAATCCGTAGAATAAGACTTCTGCGACAGCGCGAAATCGATTCATTTACAGTTGGAGAACAGGAAGATGTGCTCGTTCGTGTGCAATTTCCTTGCAGTCAAGCAGTCAATCGATTGCGAAAGTGGAGAAGACCCTCGACTTGTTCCCGGTAGTTTGGACCGACCGGCACTTCCATTCCGTCGCTTAGCAGCACGAAGGCAGCAGACCCCTCCCTCTTGACTACGTCAAGCACCTGTGACAGGTTGACAATGAAGGAACGGTGTACTCTCGCAAATCGTGAGGGATCAAGCCTGGCCGAGATTCCGGTGATGGTGTCCCGGATCTCAAAGGTCCGCCCTCCGGTGTGGACCCGAAGGTAGTGCCCGTCAGCGGCAATGGCTAGGACATGCTCCAGGGTAATTTCTTGTGTCTGGTTTTCGTGTTCGATTTTCAGCTTGGAAAGATACTGCCCACTTTTGGCTTTGTATGCCATGTAACGCTCGAGCAAAGAGGACAGTTCATCGGCTTTTCGTTTGTAGATCTCAAACCGCACTCGCGCCAGTACACTGTGGATGTGGCCCTCCTCCGGCGGGATGAAGAGGGTATCGTACATTTCGCGGGGTGGTGGCAGGGGATCCGCTTCGTCCCTCAGTCCTATTAGTATTGGAAATAGCGAGTCGGATACCCTCTCGAGGAACTGCCGGGGAAGCTCTGCCATGCGCGCAATCAACAGTTCCGGGACAACGCGGTCGAGGAGGGCCTCGCACTCCAACAGCTCGTCAGATTCCCCCGCCACGACGAAACCGTAGTGCTCGCCAATCGCGGCACGCACTTTGGCCCGGATTGCCGTGTCTTGATCGAACAACACAATGCGCATTCCTCTGGCCATGTTTAGACACACTCACATCACTGGGGCCGACCTTCCATGTCCACCTGTCGTCTCCGGCCAGCCTTGCTAGTGCCCGTGCGCGCCGACTACAGCGACAGGCCTACTTGTACAATCTTTCGAAAAGTGGTCAGAGGCAATAACCACTTGACGGGATTTTGGCATAACCATTATGATCCGCCCAAATGAAGAGAGTTGCCTCTGGGATTCTTCCGATGATCGCGATCGACCGCCACGCCCCGAAGGCTCTCCACCGGCAGATTTATGACGCATATCGCGCTGCAATTGTCGATGGCAGCCTGCGCCCAAGGCAGAGAATTCCATCAACTCGAGTGCTGGCGTCCGAACTCGGCATTTCGCGGTTCCCGGTTCTAAATGCGTACGCCCAGCTTTTAGCGGAAGGGTACGTCGAGGGTCGCGTCGGCGCGGGGACGGTCGTTTCCAACTCACTTCCGGACCAGTTTACCTCGAGCGCACCAACCCGTGCGCGATTCACGGCGAACCGCTCTGGACCTCGGCCGGTCGCACGCCGCGCCTCGAGCCTTCCCCTTCGTGGAAGTTCACCGTGGTTGCGGGGTTGGGGAGCTTTTGGTGTGGGACAGGTGGCTTACGACCAGTTTCCGCTTCACGTCTGGTCAAAGCTAGTGGCGCGCCATTGCCGAAACATGGACGCCAAGTCATTTCACTACGGCGACCACATGGGCTCAAAGGTTTTCCGGGAAACGATCGCAACTTATCTCAGAACCGCTCGATCAGTACGCTGCGAAGCAGCGCAAATCATGATCGTGAGCGGTTCTCAACAGGCGCTTGAGATTGCCGCTCGCGTTTTGCTCGACTCTGGGAGTCATGTGTGGGTGGAAGAGCCTTGTTACGCCCTGGCGCGAGATGTCTTCGCGCTGACTGGGTGCCGTCTGGTGCCCGTGCCTGTTGACATGGAAGGTTTGAATGTTCCTGCTGGCATAAGGCGATGTCGCAAAGCGCGAGCCGCCTTTGTTACGCCTTCTCATCAATTTCCACTAGGCGTGACCATGAGCGCATCCCGGCGCCTCCAACTATTGGATTGGGCCCAGAATACTGGATCTTGGATCATCGAGGATGACTATGACAGTGAGTATCGGTACGAGAGCCTGCCAATTGCATCTTTGCAAGGGCTGGACTGCGGTGCTCGCGTAATCTACATAGGCACCTTTAGCAAAGTCTTGTTTCCTTCTTTGCGGCTTGGCTACATCGTCATTCCAGTGGACCTTGTCGACCGTTTCCTAACGGTCCGCCGTGTTATGGACCTTTGCCCGCCAAGCTTCTATCAGCAAGTCCTCGCGGACTTTATCCGTGAAGGGCACTTTGCGCGCCACATTCGAAGGATGCGGATTCTTTATCGCGAGCGAAGGAGCGTGCTGGTGGACAGCATCAACAAGGAACTTGGGTCGACGGTCGAAGTGCTCGGAGACGAGGCCGGCATGCATCTCGCTGTGACGCTGCGGAACAGGAGCTGCGATCGGGAAATTGCTGAGCGAGCAGCTCGCCAGAATCTTTGGATCTGGCCTCTCTCTTCCTCCTACTTAGGGGAGGTAGTGCGTCCCGGCTTCATCTTGGGTTTCGGCAGTACCGCGGTGGCGGAAATCAGCGGTGCGGTTCGCAAGCTCGGTAACTTGCTCACTGCGATCGAGAGAGCTTAATGAAAACAGCTCCTCTGTAATAACTGAGTTGATAGTCGCAGTGCCCAGCGGTGGAAGGCTATCGGCATATGTCGCCAGCATTTTTCCGCGTGTTCTCCTTTGAGTTATAGCAAAGACAGCCTTCTTCCTAAAGGCTGGGATCTACAGCCATGTGGCAAGTCGGTTGCCGGGCGGGCTACCCGCCCTGAGGAGGAATGGGAACAACTCGTAGCCGGAGAAGTATCATTGCGAAATCCGCTGCCAAGGCGTCTTTTGTGAGCAAGAAGCTCAGGTCTTGATCAGACAGGTTCCCCAAAAGCCCGGAACCTGCGATTCCTCAGCTTACTGGCTTCTGTAAAGCCGCTCCGAGCACCCTTCCAGGCCCAGGCTCTTGCACAAAGGCAACGATGCGAACGTTTTTTGGATCAGTACCGGACCTGAGTTTCAAGCGAACGGTTTCGTCAAAACTCTTTCCTTTCTGTAGCTTTCCTATTTTTGTGAGCTGCACTACAACAGCAACATGTGTCAAGTGCCGCCCACCATTTTCTCCGTGTAGGACTTGTGACTCTACGCGGTCCAGAGCAACAGCCACATAGACGTCGGCGTTGGGTTTGTCGGGAGTGCCTTCAGCTTCAATGCGCGTTCGAAGAACGGCCGACTTATCTCGATCAACGCTCACTGGGCCGATGCGTATAGGAACCTTCGGCGTCGCAGCCGCTTCCTTGAGAACTTTGCCGATC
>CAZDYZ010000776.1:0-2904 GCA_964509525.1 uncultured Acidobacteriaceae bacterium | reverse complement strand
CCGGACACGGATTTCGCGGTGAGCGTTTCTGAGATCAAGCCCGACGGTACCAGCATCGCCTCGGTCGCTTTGAACGGCGGCGGCGATCAATCCGCTGCGTGTTATCTACGGGACGTCGCTGCCGAAGAGCTTCGTAACCGACATTTTCCCCGATTTCATCATCGGTGAACCCGATCCAGGGGACAAGGCGATCGCCTACAGCCTGTTGGGGGATTTCACCGCTGTGCCAGGAGTGCATAAAAATGCTTTCGAATGCAAAGATTACCGATCCCGTGAGCAAGCTGGATATCCCCTGGGTGCGACAGCAGTTTCCGGCTCTGTTACAGAAAGTGAACGGCCATCAGGCTGTATTCCTGGATGCTCCCGGTGGCACGCAGGTGCCGCAGCGCGTGATCGATGCCATCGCGAACTACTTCTCGACGTCGAATGCCAACACCGGTGGTGCCTTTGTCACCAGTCGCCGAACTGACGAGATGATCGCAGACGCGCGTACGGCTATGGCTGACTTCTTCAATTGCGCGAGGGACGAAGTCATCTTCGGCCCCAATATGACCACGCTCACTTTCGCTGTAAGCCGCGCCATTGGCCGCGAGCTGAAGGGTGGCGATGAGTTGCTGGTCACGTGCCTGGATCACGACGCCAATGTCTCGCCGTGGGTATGTCTGGAGGAGCGCGGCGTCAAGTTGCGGACCGCCGACATCAATCCCGCCGATTGCACGCTGGACATGTTCGACTTGTCGGCAAAGCTCCGCCGCAACACACGCCTGGTTGCCGTGGGATGGGCAGCTAACGCGGTGGGAACCATCAACAACGTGAGCGAGGTCGTGCGCCTCACGCATGAGGCCGGTGCGATAGCGTTTGTCGATGCTGTGCATTACGCACCCCATGGGCCGATTGATGTACAAGTGCTGGACTGCGACTTTCTGGCCTGCTCGAGTTACAAGTTCTTCGGCCCCCACCTCGGGATTCTTTTCGGCAAACGCGAGCAGTTGCAACGGTTGCGCCCTTACAAGCTGCGGGCCTGTAGCGAGCAGTTGCCTGACCGCTGGGAAACTGGCACGCAAAACCACGAATGCCTGGCAGGCTTGATTGCCGCCGTCGAGTACATTGCCGATGTCGGACACCATCACGATCCGTCGACGAGAACGCGGCGCGAGGCCATCCTGGCCGCGTACGGGTTGTTCCAGCAGCACGAGCGCGAACTGATGGAGCAGTTAATAAACGGCCTGCTGGCGATCCCGGGGATTACCTTGTACGGCATCAAAGATCCGAAGCAATTCAACTGGCGCACCCCGACAGTGGCTATTCGCCTGGAAGGTTACACGCCGCGTGAGTTGGCCGCGCAACTCGGCGAGCGTGCGATCTTTACCTGGGACGGGAACTACTACGCGATCAACCTGACCGAACGTCTGGGCGTGGAAACGACTGGAGGGTTCTTGCGTATCGGCCTGACGCATTACAACACCAGCGAAGAAGTGGAGCGGTTGCTGGTAGAGCTTCGACGAATGGCGATGGGAAAGCATTAGGTGGGGGACTGGGCATAGATCGCTTTTGCCGATCTCCGGACACCGTTTAGCTCCTGCCGAGAGGTTCACGCCCTTGATTTATAATCCGCCCGTCTGCGGAGGACGAATCAATGCGCGGCGTGCTTCGCTGGCTGGTCAGGCTGGCTGTGGTCGCGATGGCGATAGTCCTTTGCGCCTTCACCTTACACCGTGCGCTGACCCCCGCCAGGTTCCTGGTACGGCTCTCCGATACAGCATTACCCGGCGATGGATTCAGCTCCACGGAACTGGATATCCGTTCGACAAACGGCCGGCATCTTCACAACTTGCAGGTGCAAGTCGAAAACCGGCATGGCGCTGCACTGGAGTCCGTGAGCATCCAGGGCGGCTCAGCAACAGCGGTGCTACGTGCGGGTGTGCTGCCCGGTATGACAAAGCTGCGTATTACCGCTGCCGGTTTCACTCCCCAGGAGATTACCCTGCAGACGACCCTCGACGTCGGCGACACGATTGGCGATGGCACGCCCGACTTTCTCCGCCTGCACGATCCCGCGGACCGCGCCTCGTTCCGGCGCTGGTTCACCCTCTTGGCGGAATCGCAATATTTCCTGGGGAGAAAGCTGCCGGCGGAGATTGATGACTGTGCGGCCCTTTTGCGCTTCGCCTATCGCGAAGCCTTGCGTGAGCACAACACAGCCTGGGCCCACACAATGTCGCTGCCAGTGCCGGGGTCGGCAGCTGACGTTCAACAATATCAATATCCGTACACCCCGCTCGCGGCTGCTCTGTTCCGGGTGCGCGGGGGGAGTTTCGAGGCCGGCAATCTTCGTGACGGTACCTTCGCACAATTTGCCGATGTGGAGAACATTCGGCGTTACAACACCTTCTTTGTGGGACGCGACTTCAGCCAAATACGTCCCGGCGACCTGCTGTTCTTTCGCCAGTACAGCCAGAAGATGCGTTTCCATGCCATGATCTTCGTCGGCCGCAGCCCGACTGACCCGAGCACTGAGCAGTTCGTCGTTTATCACACCGGACCAAACGGTAACTCGCGTGGGGAAATCCGGCGTTGGTCGGTTGCCGAACTTATGAACTACCCTGAGCCGCGCTGGCGGCCGATTCTTTCCAACCCAGGTTTTCTCGGAATCTATCGCTGGAACATTCTGCGAGGAGCCGATTGATGCGGCGGAATTGCACGATCATTGTCATGCTCCTGCTACTACTGCCGTTAGGAGCGCAAGGCCAACTGGACGATGAGTCGTTCTTCTCGCTCGCCAGCGAACGCACCTATCTGCCGGGCGAGAAGCCCACAATCTCGGTTTATAGCCATAACGTCGGCACGCTGGAGTTCCGCGTTTATCGCCTAGAGGATCCGGTAAAGTTCTTCAGCCAGATGCAG
>CAZDYZ010000775.1:0-1944 GCA_964509525.1 uncultured Acidobacteriaceae bacterium | reverse complement strand
CAACTTGATGATGTTCATGATGGGCGTCATGCTGTTCAGCACCTTAGTACTCATCCCCGAATTTCTGCAGACGCTGCTGGGCTACACCGCAGAGCTGGCGGGTCTGGTATTGTCTGCGAGTGGGTTGATTTTGCTGTTGATGATGCCCATCGTGGGGCGTCTCACCTCCAAAGTTCAGGCACGCTACTTAATTGCGGCAGGTTGGTTGTGTCTTGCCATAGGTTTGATCTATTCCGCCTATAACATCGATCTATTCATCAGCTTTGACTTCGCAATGTGGCTGCGCTGCGCGCAGGTAGTGGGCATCGGCTTCCTGTTTGTTCCCATTACAGCCGCTGGATATATCGGCGTCCCGGCAGAGAAGGGCAACAGTGTTTCGGGCATTGTCAATTTCATGCGCAACATTGGCAGCAGTATCGGTACCACCATCGTAACCACGATGATCGTCCGGCGCTCACAATATCATCAGCAAATCCTGGTTGGTCACATTACGCCTGATACACCTGAGTTTCGCGGGGCGCTCCACGGCCTGACCAGCAGCATAAAGCACTCCGGACTGAGCGCTGTAGACGCGCACAATCAGGCCATTGCCAGGTTTTACGGCCTGGTGAATCAACAAGCTCATACGCTCTCGTTCATGGACACATTCTGGGTGTTGGGCGTGCTTTGCGCCATTATGTTCGTTCTCGCGTTCTTCTTGAAGAAGAATGATCCAGGTGCGAGCGGAGATGTCGCGGTGGGGTGAGGATAAACGCATTGCTTCGAGCCATCACAATTGAGCGCGAGTTCGCCTGCGGAGCATCCGAAGTTGCCAGTTTGGTCGCCAGCCGCCTCGGATGGAGCCTGTGGGATGAACGGTTGACACAGGAAATCGCGCGGCTGACCGGTTGTACGCCACAGGCGGTCGAGCGGAGAGAATGGCGAACCGATCCTGTCATGTACCGGATTTTCAAAGACTTTCTTCGCGGCGCGTTTGAGGGGCGCTTGCCGCCCACCAACCGGCTGCATTTGCTGGATGCGCGCCGCATCGCCGCGGTTTCGGAGACAGCGGTCCAGACGGCATTTTCGAGTGGCCCGTCGGTAATTGTCGGTCGCGGTTCGCAATATTTTCTGCGCAATCGCAAGGATGTCTTCCGCGTGTTTCTCTTTGCATCCCGCGATTGCAAGATCCGCAGACTGATCTCCAGGGGCACAACTCAGGTCGAGGCAATCGAACAGGTCGACACCACGGACAAAGCGCGAGCTGCGTTCGTCCGGCAGCATTTCCGGCTGAAATGGCCGGAACCCCACCTGTTCCACGTAATGTTCAATACCGACATGGGGGAATCCCGCGTGGCTGAAATGCTTTTGCTGTGCGTCAAGCAGTTTGACGGCGAGAGATGAAAATGCTTGGCTCTTCGATGATCGGCTACCACCGGCCTGAATTCTAGCTGTACTTCCCCGATTTCGTCCCAGATTGATCGCTCAATTCCGATTTTTGGCCTTCGGTGTCAGTTTCTTTAGCACGAATTCCTGCAGAACCCCATTTGCGATATCGGCACTGAAATCCACAACGAAGGTATTCAAGACCAGACCAGGTCCACGATTCGCATCCGGGAAGTAAGCATTTGCGATCGCTCCCGATGCCAGATATCCACCCAAACCTGAATAGTTCGCTTGCTGACGTCCATTGTCGCCCTTGCAAATGACGGGGCTCGAGAGTGCATGCATTAGGCGTGACTTGATTGTGCCTGTTCCCTGGTAAAAGTACCGGGGATCCTGATGCAGAATCGACGGCAGGATGGCTCCGCCCACCATGATGTCGGTTAAGTCGTTTGTATAAATCGCGCCGAAGCGCTGCCCGTATCCCTTCATCCCTTCCACGTAGTCGGGGTAGTGGAGTGCTTGGTCGATACCGGCGAGAAAGTTAGTGCCGGCAAACGTGACTGGATCGAACGAGACCCT
>CAZDYZ010000774.1:0-8163 GCA_964509525.1 uncultured Acidobacteriaceae bacterium | reverse complement strand
ATCCACGGCAGCACGGGATGCGAGAAGCCTGCCTTCTCTGCTTCGCGATGATGTTCGCGAAAGTTACCGGCGGTGTGGAAGAACTTCTTTGGAACAATTGGAGCCTTGATTCGGATATTTTGCCGCTCGAAAAAGACCGGTTTGCCTTCCACCGCCTCATCGCAATTGTGAGCGCTCACGTAATGAAAGGCCTCGCGCGCCGCATCTAGCGAACGGTCGCCGCCCTCGAAGAGCAGCCGCATGTCATTGGGGACGATAGTATCAGCGATTCGCCGGTCGCTGTTTTTCGCTTTCTCGCGTACGTACAACTTGTACGCCGCGTTCAGATCAGCGATGCGGCCGTCGGCGGCGAGCGCTCCGATACTATGACGGCCAGACTCGTTGTAGAAGGTGACCAGCTTCATTCGCTTCCTATACCCGAGCCAGAGGGACCGCAGTCACTCCTGAAGATCTCCTTGCACGTGCTATCCACCCCGATAGCCTGTTTTTCCCATTTCGTCAAAAGGCCTGCATACCTTCTGGGCATTCTCGAGCAGGCTATTATTCTAGCCCTGTGTTCCTCAAGGGCCTGAAGCCCGGTTCTCGATGACCGGGCCTCGATCGTGACAATGAGCCGTCACTGGTGAAGAATCCCACCATGGCATTTCCATAGCTCCGGCCCAACCCGCTAGCTCCAACGGGCTACCAAGCAAAGGCATCCATCGTCTCTGACCACGCTGGTTCGATTCCTCTGGAGTGCTGCTATTTGGATAGAGCCAGTGTTTCCAGCTGGATAGCTCAAGCTGTGACTGCCAGGAAAGCGGGGGTCGCCGGCCATTGGGAATGGGGGCCAGACAACGCTGGAGCTGCACCCAGCTGCTTAGGCGATCGGATAGGGCAGACGGTACCCCAGTCCCGGCGCATCTGGATTAAAGAAAAATACTGCGCTGGACTACCCCGATAGGTATATAGTGTGGGCCGTTGGGCTGCCGTAAAACCGAAAATCCACTTAAGTGGCGAGTGGGGGGCAAAAACACAAATTTTTGTTGCAGACCGCTTCTCCCGCGTGATGTTCTACATCTCACCCGCCACAGTTGTTGTGCTCGTTGTCGGAGGATCAGCCATGATCGCACGTCACGCGCTAGGACCTGCCACGACTTGTTTGCTGCCCGTTCTTTATCTATCTCTCTGGTTGCTACTCACCCTTGATTGCCGGGCGCAGTCGGACTCGCTGGATCAAGCGCACGTTGTTCCACGACATTTGTCTGAGCAAGTGGTTCGAGCGGGAGTCGAACCTGCACTGAGCGCAGGAATCAAGCCTTTTCGCTCCAACGTCGAACTCGTGATTGTGCCAGTTACAGTAACCGACGCGTGGAATCGACCGATTCTTGATCTCCCTCAGCAAACATTTACCTTATACGAAGGTACGGTAGAGCAGCAGATCCGCTACTTTTCCTCCGAAGACGCACCAATTTCCGTGGCGCTCGTCCTTGATTACAGTAGCAGCATGAAGAACAAGATCGAATATGAACGTCAAGCCGTGCGGGAGTTCTTCACGTATGCTAACCCCCAAGACGAGTATTTCATTATCACAGTTTCCAGCAAGCCTCGATTGATCGCCTCCTCCACTCAGTCGATTGGCACCATCGAGGAGCGCCTGACGTCAACGAAGCCCAATGGCGCAACTGCCCTCTACGACTCGGTTTACCTGGGGATAAACCAGTTGCGGACAGCTCGCTATCAACGGAGAGCCTTGGTTATCATCTCTGATGGTGGCGACAACCGGAGCAGGTACTCGCTCAAAGAAACCAAGCGCGTAATCGAGGAAGCTAATGTGCTGACCTACGGGATCGGCATCTTCGACGATGTGCCCTTGCCGCTTTTCAAGACAGTGGAAGAGCGTTGGGGGAGGAAGTCCATGAGCGAGATCACCGACAGCAGCGGTGGGCGGACCATCCCAGCCGATGATCGCAGCAAGTTACCTGACATCGCGGCTATGATCAGCCGCGAACTGCGGAGTCAATACATGCTGGGTTATCAGCCATCCAACTCTTCGCACGATGGCAAGTGGCGCAAGATTAGGGTCCGGCTCAGCGCCTCGGGGACGCCTCGACATGTTCATTACCGGCAGGGTTACCTGGCACCGGAGCAGTGAGATGGTCTAACGTCCCTGTTGGCGATTGACGTTAACAACAGCTGTGAGGCGCGCGGCCGGCACCAAGCACGAACCAGGGTACCGGGCATGATCGGCCCAATAGAGCGAAGCGCCGTCTCAAGGCAGCTTCTTGAGCCGGCTTGAAAGCCGTCGCAGGCCGTGGTTTGTCGCAGATGATCTTCTTCCCCACGGATGTTCTCGAAAGGTGATCCGGAACCAGCGCACTATGTTCGCTGGTGAACAGCGAAAGTTTCCGCTAATGAAACCCTCATATCTAGGACCTCACTGGGCGAAGGTCCTGCTTCGCTGCACGTAGTGCTTCTGGAAGTATTCGCGGTACTGACCTGAGCGTACCTCGTCGAGCCACGGTTGATTTTCTTTGTACCAGGCGATGGTTTGTGCAAGGCCGTCATCGAATCGGACTGCTGGCTGCCAGCCCAACTCGCGGCTGGCCTTCGCACTGTTGATGGCATACCGCAGGTCGTGTCCAGGCCGATCGGTCACGAACTGGATGAGGCTCTCCGATCGGCCGAGTGCGCGCACAATCAGTCGGGCCACCTCGATGTTGCGCATTTCACAACCGCCGCCGATGTTGTAAACCTCACCGACGCGGCCGCATTGCAATACCGCTTCGAGTGCGCTGCAGTGATCGCTGACGTGAATCCAGTCACGCACGTTGAGGCCCGCGCCGTACACCGGAAGGCGGGCGCCCGCCATTGCCTGCGCGATCATCAGTGGAATGAATTTCTCCGGAAACTGATACGGTCCATAGTTGTTCGAGCAGCGGGTTACCACCGCGGGAAACTTGTGGGTATGAACATTCGCCAGCACCAGAAGATCAGACGCAGCCTTGGTCGCGGCGTACGGGCTGTTCGGCTGCAGCGGCGACTGCTCGGTGAAGTGACCTGCTTCGCCCAGGCTGCCATACACTTCGTCGGTGCTGACATGGACAAACCGTGGTACTTTCGCTTCGCGGCAGGCCTGAATCAAGTTGTGCGTGCCCTCCACGTTGGTGCGCACAAACGCAGCCGCATCTTCGATGCTGCGATCAACATGGCTCTCTGCCGCGAAGTGGACCACGCCATCGCATCCGCGAAGCGGATCGAGCACCGCGCGATCGCAGATGTCCATCTGCACGAACTCGCAGCATCCTTGCTGCAATGCTGGCTCAAGGTTCTTGAGGTTTCCGGCGTAGGTTAGCTTATCGAGGACAACCAGCTTCCACTCGGGATACTTGGAAAGCACGTGATGCACAAAGTTCGAGCCGATGAATCCAGCTCCACCCGTGACTAGCATTTTCATTCGCCGCGCACCATGACAGGTTCTTGCTGGCTGCGGAGCACCTTCTCGCGCACCATATTGCTGGCGTGCCAAAGCGACTCAAATGTACCGGCGTCAGTCCACCAACCTTCGAGCAACCTGTGGCGCAGCGAGCCTTCGGCGATGTAGCTGTTGTTAATGTCAGTGATCTCGTACTCGCCTCGTCCCGATGGCTTCAGCTTGCGAATACGATCGAAGACCGTACCGTCGTAAAAATAGATGCCGATGACCGCGTAGGAGGAGGGCGGTTTCTCCGGTTTCTCTTCGATGCGAACGATGCGCCCGTCTTCGATCGCAGGCACCCCGAAGCGTTCGGGATCAGCCACCTCCTTGAGCAGGACCATCGCCCCTTTGTCCTGCTGGCTGAAGCTGTTAGCGGCGTCGCAAATGTCGCTCTCAATGATGTTGTCGCCTAGCACCACGCAGATCTTGTCACCCTTAGCCCACGGTTCGGCCAGGCGTAAAGCATCAGCGATGCCCGATTCTCCCTCCTGGTAGGCAAAACTGAGTTGTTGCAAGCCAAATTCCTTGCCGTTCTGCAGAAGGCGCAGAAAATCGCCGGCGTTCTGCCCACCGGTAACGATGAGGATGTCACGAATCCCAGCATCCACCAACGTCTGCAGCGGGTAGAAGATCATGGGCTTGTCGTAAACCGGAAGCAGGTGCTTATTGGTAACGCGCGTCAGAGGATACAGGCGCGAGCCGGTACCGCCAGCCAGGACTATGCCCTTCATAGTTCTCCGTTCAGTTGCCGCGAAGTTGTCGCCGCGACCGAGCTGGCAAGGCAGAACTCGCCTCTGTTTCTGCACTCGATAACACTTCGGGAGGCAGGCGAGAACCGAAAGACTGAGATGTTCCGCAAGAGAATCGCGACGACTATCGATTATCGGCGAATAGCGTCCTGCATGGCAAGCCGCAACTGCTTCCGCCAGTCAGGCACCGCAATCCCGAACGCTGCTCGCACCTTGGCATTGGCGAGGACCGAGTTAAGCGGCCTTCGCGCCGCCGTCGGGAACTGCTTACTGGTAATTGCAACCACTCGCCTGGCTTTCAGTGGCCCGCCAAATTCACCTGTTTCCGCTGAATCGGGGAGCAGGGCCTGGTAGTCTTCAAGGATTGCTTGCGCAAAACCAGCCCACGAAGTTTGGCCCGCCGCGGTCAAATGGAAAACTCCAATAGGAAACCGTGAGCTCCGAAAGGCAGCCTCCCCAATTTCGCTTGCTTCGCATGGAATAACCTGAGCAGACACATCCTGAGATCTTCTTGCGAATTTTGGCTCCCTTTGCCCAACCTGCTCCACCCATGCACCCACAATAATCGCAGTCGCCTCAGCAATCGTCCGCGCCCATGTCGGCGCGCCGTACTGGTCGCCCACTATTTGCAGCTCTTCCTTTTCGTGCGCCAATCGGATCACGGTGCGCAGGAAGTTTTTGCCACGGACGTCGTAAACCCAGGTGGTACGCAGAATGACGTGGGCACAGCCGCTTGCAATGATTGCCTCCTCAGCCTCGAGCTTCGTCTGGCCATAGACATTGAGTGGTGCGGGCGGATCTTCTTCCTCGTAAGGGCCGGATTTGCTGCCATCGAAAACGTAATCGGTGGAATAGTGAACCAGCAATGCGCCGCTGCGGGCGCATTCTTCCGCCATTCGCGCTGGAGAGGCAGCATTGATCGTGCGCGCCAGTTCCGGTTCAAGCTCAGCCTTGTCCACGGCGGTATACGCAGCGGCGTTCACAACCACCCCCGCAGAAGAGGCACGTACGATGCGTGTCACCGCAGGGGGATCCGACAAATCCAGTTGATCTCGCGCCAAGGCTCTTACTTCGCCAAGCGCTGATAGGGCACGCTGTAAGTGCCAGCCAATCTGCCCGTTTGCCCCCGTGATAAGCAGTCGGGGGCTCATGGCTGGTATTGCGGCAGCTGGTCGCGTGCGATCTCTGCAAGGGGAAGGTAGCTTTTGTCTTTCTCGGAAAGGATCGGTGCAGGTGCTTGCCAGTCGATGCCGATCTGGGGGTCGTTCCACAGCACGCCGTGATCGTCCCCGGCATCGTAGTAGTCGCTGCACTTGTAGAGGAAATCGGCGGTTTTGGATCGTACCACAAATCCATGTGCGAACCCCACCGGAATGTAGAGCTGCAGGCGGTTCTCGTCAGAGAGCAGTACACCCACCCACTTCCCGAAGTTCGGCGAACCGACACGAACATCGACTGCGATGTCAAATACGTCGCCCTGTACTACACGACAAAGCTTGGCCTGTGGGTGACGCAGCTGATAGTGCAATCCGCGCAGCACGCCACACGACGAGCGTGAATGATTGTCTTGCACAAAGCGTTCGGTTATGCCGCCGGCAGCGAGCACATTCTCACGATAGGTTTCGATGAAGAAGCCGCGCCCATCCTCGAAGACACGCGGCTTCACCACCAGCACGCCAGGAAGTGACGTTTTGATGATCTCCAAGTTCGCTCCCACCACAGATATCGGCATGCTCCGCTCAGCTCAGAACCGCGAAGGGACGATTATAATGCGTGCTTCTTGGATCTATGCTGCGCATCTCTGTCGTGATCGTTACCTATAACTCCGCCAAGGCAGTCAATGCGTGTTTGGAAGCCCTCGCTCAGCAACGTTGCGAGATCGTCGTCGTGGACAATGCGTCGCAAGATGATACCGTCCAGCGTGTGCAAGCATTTGTTGCCCGACAGGACCTGCGGCTGCTGGTTAATGATCGCAACCTCGGATTCGCCAGGGCTGTCAACCAGGGAGTGCGCGAAACCAGCGGAGATATCCTCCTGGCACTCAATCCCGATGCGATTGCTGAGCCCGGCGCTGTGCAAGCACTGCTCCAGTGCCTGGAATCAACCCACGCAGCAGCAGCAGCTGGCGCATTGCTGGACAGCGATGGCAAACCAGCGCGGGGCTTCACCTTTCGACGCCTGCCGACTCTCTCCACTCTGCTTTGTGAGACGATGCTGGTAAACCAACTTTGGCCGCAGAATCCGGTTAACCGACGCTATCGCTGCCTCGACGCGGACTACTCAAAGCAGCAGGAGGTCGAGCAGCCGGCTGGCGCGTGCCTCGCAATTACGCGCAAGGCATGGGAGTTAATCGGCGGCTTCGACGAGTCCTTCTATCCTGTTTGGTTCGAAGATGTCGACCTCTGCAAGCGTCTTCTGCAGTCTGGTGGCAAGATCGTGTATTGCCCAGCCGCACGCTTTCGACACGGCGGTGCACACAGTGTAAGCCAGTTATCCCTGCTCCAGAAGCAAGCCTTCTGGTACATCAACATGCTCGGCTACGCACGCAAGCACTTAGCTGGCCCACAGGTTCGAATCTTGCGTGCCGGCATTATTGCAGGGATGTTGCTGCGTTCGTTTGCCGCGTTGTTTGGGATCAGATCAGCGCCGCTCAGCGAAACCCTGTCAGCCTATTGGGAAGTTGCACGAAAGGTGAGGTAGCTCACAAGCTTGAACAGCCTTTGCAGTCCGCCCTACTAGAAGTCCTATCTGTCATTCATCCAATGCCCTGCGGTTTTCGCCGCGCTCAGGTTATTAGTACCGCGCATGCATACCGGGACGGTATCGGTACGCGGGCCAGCTGAAACCAATGGCAATCTCGGGGAGTCTTATCTTCTTATGAAGTTGTTGTTTGCCTTACCGTTATCAGTTCTCTTCTGGGCATCACTTTCCGGATTCTCATCACCGAGGGCCACTTCGCCTGTAGTCATTGAGCTGTTTACGTCAGAGGCTTGCTCCAGCTGCCCTCCGGCCGACGCGATATTGCTGGAACTGAGCCAGAATGCCTCGAGACAAACCCCGCAGGTCATCGTCTTGGGCGAGCACGTCGATTACTGGAACGGTAGCGGCTGGAGCGACCGATTCTCCTCGCCGGCCTTTACTCAAAGGCAAAATGACTATGCCGGGCACTTTCATCTCGCTTCTCCCTATACACCGCAGATGGTGGTCGACGGACGCACTCAGTTGGTGGGCAATGACCGCTCTGAGGTATACCGCAGCCTGACCATGGCGGCATCTGAGCCCAAGCCAGCCCAGATCGGCCTCAACTGGGAAGCTGATAACCGGCTCCAGGTGTTGGTGCAGCTTCCCGAACCGTTGCAAGCCGAGGTTCTCCTAGCGATTACGGAGGATGGTTTAAGCACCTCGGTTCAAGATGGGGAGAACCGAGGGCGGACGTTGCGTCACGCTGGAATCGTTCGTGAGTTGCGGGTATTGGGAACGATCAAGAATGGTGGGTTTGAGACCAGGGTGAGGGTTCCGCGGGGCGGCGACTGGAACCCGAGTAATCCCAAAGTGGTGGTCTTCGCACAGGAGTCCAATTGCGGGCCGATCCTGGGCGCCGCGTGTGTCCCTTACGGCCGATTAGACCGCTAGCGATTTGTTGTCAGCCACGTTCGGCGAAGTTGTCGATGACTTGCCGGGGTTGGTGTTTTTTCGGATGTGACGCAAAAATGTGCCGTACCCGCTTTCGCTGTCTTTTGCTGCCTGCACCGAAGCAACTGGCGTGTCTTACACTATGCGATCGTGAGAACGGCTATACGATAGCTCACGGGTTCTCGAATGGATGCGTTTGAGCTTATGCGCAATGCCGCTACGGACAGTCACCATAACGGCGGCACCACAACAAAGAGAGGTATTTACCCTGCATCTCTTTTGAAAATCCGGGGCTTGCGAGTTGTGGCAGAGTGCACCTGCTTG
>CAZDYZ010000773.1:0-2726 GCA_964509525.1 uncultured Acidobacteriaceae bacterium | reverse complement strand
CGTCTTGGTCTCGAGTTTGTCTACCAATGTGCGAAGATCGTCCAATTCCAGTTTCAGCTCCGAGGACACGTCTTCGCCTTCATGTGCAAGGTCGAAATAGGCGCTGATATCCCCTAAGCGCCTCGCCAGATCCTCGTGCGTGGCGAGAGCCGTTTCCAGCCGCTTTTTGTCACGCATGAGCTGTTGTGATTTTTCGGGATTGGACCAGAGCGCGGGATCTGCAGCTTGCTTCTCGATCTCGCTCAGCTTTTGACGCAATTGTGGCGCGTCAAAGATACTCCTGTAGATCGCGCACCTTATCGCGCAGTGCCTCGTATTCTTGCTCTAATTCTTCAACCATCGTGCGGTAAGATCCCCTAGTTCGGTAGGGACAACCATCAGCCTGCGTAAACGGGTCTTCTTCAAGGAGTGGGGTCAGCTCCACTCACAACTGCCAAGCTGAAGGTGCTGAGCGCCGATCGCCTGTCCCATTTGGCGAAGGCCAACTCTACATTCGGCGAACCCCGCCCGCAGCTATTGCGCGGCGCGCATAAGTCCCCAGTCGTCTGGCGTTAAAGCGCGCAACAAGACTCCCAACAACGTGATTATCGCACAAAGCAGCGGGAACCAATCGCCGTGGCGCGTGTAGAAGGTCATTGTTTGCTCACACGAATATGCTGCCTGCAAGTTCGTACGCTGGTTGCGTGGGGCTTGGCCCACCACCCGGCCGTACGGATCGATCACGGCCGTGATTCCGGTGTTGGTATCGCGGAGCAGCCAACGATCGTTCTCAACGCAACGCATGCGTGCCTGGTTTAGGTGTTGCCATGGCGCGCCTCCTTCGCCATACCAGGCATCGTTCGAGATGTTCAGGAATAGCTCCGCACCGTTCTTGGCGAACTGCCGGATCTCATTGGGAAAGATCGCCTCGTAACAAATGAAGACGCCCATCTTCGTGTCGCCGACCAGCAAAGGCAGCCGCGATTTGCCGCGCGCAAAGGTTCCGATTTGGTGGGTGAGTCCGCTGGCAAAACTGAACAACTTCTCAAACGGCACATATTCACCGAACGGGACCAGATGGATCTTGTCGTAACGATTCGTCCATGCGCCATTGGGCGCGATGACCGCTGCGGAGTTGTAGATGTCAGGCTGGCGATTCGGGTCACCGGTATGCTCGATACCAAGTGTGCCAGCGACGATGTAGGAGTCGGTGTTACGAGCGATATCCGCGAGCGTATGCCGCACGTGCAGGTCAGACACGAAGAACGGCGCCGGCGATTCTGGCCACAGAATCAACCCCGGTGCGCCTGGCTTGCTTTGCTCCGGGCGCACGCTGAGCGCCGCCAGTCCGTCGAGAGTCTGTGTGAGATATTCGAGAGTCCAATCGGAGGAATCGAGAATGGGAACATTTGCCTGAACTAGCGTGGCGGCGGAGGAGGTTGGGAGGGACGGAGGATGCACCAACTTCCCGGCATGCAGAGCAAGAGCCGCCACCAGCGCCGCCGTCAGCAAGAGCTTGCGCCGCGTGCGAGGCACGAGGAATGCTGCTGCCAGCGCCGTGTTCACCAAAGCAATCTCGAAGGAAATGCCATACACTCCCGTGGCCGTAGCAACGCGCGACAGCGGAATGTTGTCAATCTGCGTCGTACCCAGCAGATCCCAGGGAAACCCCGTAATGTAAGTGCGCGCCATCTCGACTGCCACCCACGCAAACGGCGTAAACACCAGGGCTCGCAGGCTAAAACTGTTGCGCCGGGCGGCAATGACCGCGAGAAGTAATCCGAATAGCCCGTGATACAGAGCAAGATATAGTGCGTACATCCCCAGCAACAGCGTGGCGGTCCCGATGCCAATCCCACCGTACGCGTGCATGACGTAGAAGACCCAGTAACAACTTCCGAGATACCAGATGACACCGCTCACATAGCCGAGTAAGAAACCCTGCCATGCGCTGGCGGGTGCAAGAAACTCTCCTTCCTCGGCGAGCACCAGAGTGGCATCCTGTTCGCGGCACTTGAGGATCGAGTAAATCAGGGGTGCGAGCGCCACCCAGCTCAGGACATAGAGCGCAGGCTTGGGGAAGATCACAACCTGGAGAATGCCCGAAGTGCAGGCCAGGATCCAAGCGTCGCGGCGGATTTTTCTCACGATTTGCAGTGTAGCAAAGCAATGTGAACACCTCCGCAATGACGGAGACTACGAATAAAACAGATATTAGGAGAATTATCGTCGTGATCCGCAGGTAAGAGCGTTGTTTGATCTGGGGTAATCAGCAGCAGTCGGCTTAGGCTCGGGATGACAGCCCAGCGCCCGGAACCGTAATGGCTGAATATGAATTCGCACACGCTCTTGCGAATTTGCCAGTTGTGATTTACTTGATCGCCACCAGCTTATTTACCAGCTCGGAATAGTCCTTCTTCTCGATGCCATGCACTCGGCGGTTGTACTCATCGACCTTGGCAGAATAGTTCATGGAACAGAACTTCGGTCCGCACATCGAACAGAACGCGGCCTCCTTGTAGTAAGCGTCGGGTAGCGACTCGTCGTGCATACTGCGCGCAGTCTCTGGATCGAGAGCCAGGTTAAATTGCTTGTCCCAGTCGAAGGTGTAGCGCGCATAGCTGATGGCATCATCACGATCCCGGGCGCCGGGACGATGCCGCGCGACGTCGGCCGCGTGAGCCGCAATCTTGTAGGCGATGATGCCGTCCTTCACATCCTTGTCATTTGGCAGGCCAAGGTGCTCC
>CAZDYZ010000772.1:0-2900 GCA_964509525.1 uncultured Acidobacteriaceae bacterium | reverse complement strand
GCCTGCGGTTGCGGCGATTGAAGTTTGTGCGGGAGCAGTTCTTCCTGGCAGCGGTGGCGCAGAACATCAAGCGATTGGTGCGTTTCTTTAGCCAACCGACAAATCCTGTCGCGTCCGCAACGGCTTAACCGAAGCAAGGAAGGACAACCTTGTGATGGCGCCGTTCGCGCGGGAAACCCTCACCGTTAACCTACTTTTTCAACACCCACTCCCCATTACATCATCGTGGAGTCAAACAGCCCTAGCACCGATTAGCAACAATGACTTCCGTCTTGCTCGTCATCCGGGAATTACATCCTGATCAGCTAAGCGGGCGGGTTTTCACTCTCCCAAACAACCTGCCCTTTGGAGAAAGCCCAGCATCGCACTTACGCCGAAGGTTAGGACAGCAACATCGAATGCCGAGGCGTGACCGATCTCATGCCCTACGAACAGCGTCTTATCGCCGAAGACCATCAGAACCCTTGATTACGAGCGCCCAGTGGGGTGGTTTTGAAAACATGGCCGCTTAGCAGCGCCGCTGCTCGCATCGCTCGAGCATATATGATTCTGGCTCCCCTGGACCGCTAAGCGGCGAACTTCACGAAACCAACCAGGCGCAGCTCACCGGATCTGAATCTCATCACATCGCTGTTGACCAGGTTCTTGGGGCATCCCGAGCTGACGAGGCCCACTTTCTGCGGATGCCAGGGCTTGGGGGAACCTTCATTCGCGTACATGCTGTTCGATTTTAACACTGACTTCGAAACGGCTCACCGCTCCCCGAACAAGTGGCCCGTGCATGTGTGCCACGACCAAACGTGCGACCGCTACAGCCATTTGCGATCTAGCAAGTGATTCGGGGTGCCGCTATTTTTCCATGCAGATTCACCAACTTTGTGCATGGAGCTCGCGAAAATGTTTACCGTTCCGACCGCTGTAAGTAAGTGCCGCCCAATAGTTGCAATTACCAGCTTCTCTTTCTTACTTGTTTCGATCGTCTCTCTTACTGTTCTCACTTCCTGTGGTTCGGCCGCCGCCCACCAGTCAACCGCCTCCTCGACGGCCACAACAGCCAAGCCCGCTGTTGATACTCTCGCAGTGTCGATTGCAGCGTCACCGACTACAAGCGGGGTAGCCCCTTTCTTGGTAACATTCGTCGCTAGCGCCACGAGTTCTACTAGGTCGGCAATCTCGTCTTGGACGTGGAACTTTGGCGACGGGATCTGGTGTGAGGACGGGCCATATTGTCGCCTGACGGTCTCCCACACCTTCACCAACGTGGCAACGTATCCTGTATCACTATCCGTGACGGACGCAGCAGGCACGACGGCCACCGCATCCGTCACCATCGTTGCGTCAAGTACCGTGGCGGCCGATTCCGACAATACCTACTGCGGTATCGGAAACGTGCCGATAGGCGCCACGGTGGATGGGCCTGCGGATATGCCGGTTAGGTGCGTCAACTCGTCTTTGGCCAACACACCTTCGCCAGGGACCACGGTTACGCTTGCTGCCGGTGGCAATCTGCAGACAGCGTACAACGGCCTCGTGTGCGGCCAGACGCTTTCCCTGGCGCATGGAGCCATCTGGGACGGTCCAATCCAGTTCACACCTAAAGGCTGTGACGATCAACACTGGATTACGATCACGTCGGATGGTGCTCTTCCGCCCGCAGGAACCAGGGTCGACGCAACCTACTTGCCACAGCTTGCCGCTATCTCAATGGCTCCCTATGCTTCAGCAAACATGGTGACAGGCGATCATCTGCGTTTTGTCGGCGTAGCATGGTTGAAAGGGGCAGGAAAGCCACTGGTGGACTTTGTCGAGGTGTCCGGCGCCACCAACATCGTCTTCGACCGCAATTACGCCCACGGCAACCCAGGGGAAGAGACACGCCGGTTTATTAACCTGACCAATGGATCGTACATTGCCGTCGTCGACTCGTTCATCGACGAGATGCACTGCATCGCCCTCGGCACCTGCACGGACTCGCAAGCGATCACCGGAGGAACCGACACATCTGCGTCCGGTCCGTTCAAGATCGTAAATAACTACCTGTCCGCAGCTGGGGAAAACATTCTGTTCGGAGGCGGAAGTGCGACCAACACCCCTTGCGACATCGAAATCCGTGGCAACTATATGTACAAACCGATCTCTTGGAATCCGAGTGATCCTACATATGCTGGCATCAAGTACGTCGTTAAGAATCTGTCCGAACTGAAGAATGCTTGTCGTGTGCTGTTCGAAGGCAATGTCCTAGCCAATACCTGGGGCGGTTTTACCCAAGATGGTTCGGCGCTTCTCATTGGGCCTAAGAACCAGGGAGGTGCGAATGGTACCAACCTTTGTCCGCTCTGTTTCGTTTCCGACGTGATCGTGCGCTATAACTTCTTCACGACCGCAGCAGCGGCATTCGAAATCTTCAACGTTCGAACAACCAACGTAGGCGGGTGGGCAGCGAGTGGTCACAACTACTCTGTCCACGACCTTGTGTTTGACAATTTGCAGTATGCTACATGCTACGAATGCACCTCCAACCTTGGTGAGCTGTCGAGCGGCTACCTGAGCACAGATCCGCCGCCTGTTGGGGACGTGATGCACGATGTGTTGATCAACCATTTAACCCTCATCACGGGTCCCACCTGGCCGCTGGCTGGCTCTAAGAAAGAAGCCGCAATACTGATGTTGGACGGCCCACCTGCGGAAAACATATCAGGCACACCACAGATGTCTAACATCGCGTTTGAGAACTCCCTCGCTGGAGGCGGCAACTCTGGTTTTTACCCAACCGGCGGAGGACCGGACAACTGCTCCGTTGGGCAGAAGACTCTAGCCGACATGATAAGCGCGTGCTGGACTGGAAACTCCCTGTTCAGCGGAAACCTTGTCGTGGGATACACAGGAACGAGTACGTGGCC
>CAZDYZ010000771.1:0-2897 GCA_964509525.1 uncultured Acidobacteriaceae bacterium | reverse complement strand
GTGTACGTTTCATGTACACAGACACTACCAGTGTCCACGTAAACAACAGAAAATAAACAGCTTAGTTATTGTGGAGGCGGCGGGAGTTGAACCCGCGTCCGAAAATGCTGCCAGCAAAGAGCCTACATACTTAGTCTCGTTCCGGCGCCGGTTGCCCGGCACTCTCGCCAACCGCGCTCAGAACGGACAAGAAACGCGGCCAGCCAGCCTGAAGATCTCGCCCTGAACTCCCAGACGTAGAGTTCAAAGCCAGCTCACTGTGCGACGCCCTTTCTCAGCCCGTGAGCAAAGCTGAGGAGGACGGCAACTTAACTAATTAAGCTGCGTATGCCAGTGTTTGGTTGGCAATTGTGTTTTTGCACGCGATCACGGATGCATGCGCTCCGGTATGCCTCTTTACCGCAATCACTTCCGTCGAAGCCGTGACGCCCCCGAAGTGAACCGCGATTAACTTCACTCTAACACCTGGGGTTGGGAAGTCAATCGCTGACATAATTAGATGCGCTGGCATGCCAGTCGGACTTCTCGCTCCGATGCCAGCGCGCTTCTGCTGATTGGGTCCGCTACCAGACTATCGTCGATGCGCTGAATCAGGGCTTGGCCTGAGGTCAAGCCCCGCGAAAGGAGCTTCAAGTCTGACTGCGTGATCTCCCCTACTTGTGAGCGCCTCCACCTCCACCTCCACCTCCCGATCGTGAACCACCTCCACCTCCACCTACCGATCGTGAACCACCTCCCATACTCATGTGGCCCGAGCCACCTGCTGAGGCTGTTCGTCCCGTCGCGCTCCTGTTGCTCTGAGTACTCAAGTGGGTATTTGAGTAGCTTGCTGCTCCGGTGCGGCTGGAAGGAGTCTGTCCAGACGACGTAGAGCCAGGGCTGGCTGCCCTCCCACTTCCTGTGTCAGCCAGTGGCGCAGCGGCTATAGTTATAGAACCCCGTTGCTCCACCCGACCAGACAGCTTGCCCAGATTTTCGAGGTCGCTACGAGGAAGCCCTAAACCTGCAGAATCCTGGCGTAGGACGAACGTACCCGGAGCCGTTAAAGCGGAAGCAACGGTTGGCCTGGTGTTTACTGCTACCAGCTCCGGGTGCCCGGGAGCCGACGGCAACGGCGGGCGCGGCGGGCGCGGCGGAGGATAGCCGTGCGGAGGCTTTATTGGTTGTGGAACATTCGTGAGTCCAACCCAGTACCCCCTAGGACGCCATCCCCAACCGCGAGCTGGACAATACTCCCAGTCGCCGAAATGGTAAGCTGTCCACCCCCACGGATACGGCGACACCCAGGTCCAGCCCGAGCCCGGATACCAGGCCCACGTACCGTTCGCAAATGGATCCCAAGCGGCGTTGGCAAAGTAGGGACGCCACAGCGTTCCGCAATCATCCCCAAGCTGCACGAACTGCCCGTAATAGTTCATGTCGCTGATGCCGGAGAGATTGGGAATGCTTCCGTAGGCACTGCTCTTCGCGTACTGTTTGTGGTAGTCAATCTCAAACTGGTCCCAGGCGTCATAGCGGCCTTCGGTGACCTTCTTGGACAAGACAGGTTCGCTCTGGCTGGCCAGATCGAAGGTCAGGGTTTTCTTCTTGCCGACCGCCGTCGCGCCAGCAGGTCCCTCGGCCTGGACATCGCCGGCAAAGACCGCCAGGCTGGCCTTGGTGTGTCCAACGCGCAGGCGGATGTGGCTGGACGGCGCCAGCATCAGCTTCTCGTGTCCAAAGGCCATCGCGAACTCGTTGCCCTTCGTCTTCGCCAGGCTGACGTACGCTGTACCGGCCTCCACGTTTACCGTCGAAGCCTTGGCTCCGGATTGGAGTAGTTCGAGCCGCTGAAATTGAACGACGGTATTTGGGGTCAGGTGCAGGATGCTGTTGTCTTCGAACTCGACCTCTGCCAGGCCCGAGCCCGTCCGAAGCTTGGCTCCTTGAGTGACCGGCAGGTTGAGCAGTGCGTTTTCATAACCCTGCCCGGTGTTGCGGTCAATTTGCACGTTGCCTTGCATCTGGCTCAGGCGCACAATGCGCGCTTCAGAGTTGGCGGGGAGTGGACTGGCTGGTTGCGAATTCGTTTCACTGTTGTTGGCGTTGTTACTGCTGGGTATTTGCTCGGTAGGGGTGTCTTGCTGTGCTGCCAGCGCTGTTGTGAGTAGCATCAGCGCCAGTCCCGTTGCTACCAAGGTTCTCGAGTAGGTTTTCATGTCCGGCCTCCTGTTTCATGCCATTGGAGAAAGAACCGGTCACTTCTGGAAACACCTGTAGTGTGACTACGACCGTAAATTACGGTTGAGCAAGGTAAAGATTGGTGAAGCCTAGCCCGTCAGGTGGATCAGGATTCCTGCATCCCTGTTACATCCGAATCATCCAAACCTTTTGCTCACCTGTTAGTCTCATACCAGAACGCGGATGGCGGACCGAATGACATGTTGCCGCATGTGCTGTAGGGAGATGAGGGCGTGATCCCTGACTGCATCCCGTTCAGCTCCATTCCCCATACCACGCGGATTTTCAGCGATTTCCTTTCTTATTCCCCTGAAGTAAGCAAGTTCTTCCCGACCCAGCCCGATGCCGATCAGGTCATCGCGCTGGCCAAGTCCGTGTCGCGCGATCGGCAGCGCCAGTCCCGGGTCGCTGATAAGCTAGAGAAGCAGAACCGTGCCTGGGGAGCTTCCGAACACACGCTCTGCAACATTCAAGGCCTGCGCGACGGCGCTTTTGCCGTGGTGACCGGCCAGCAGGTGGGACTCTTCGGCGGACCGCTTTTGTCGTTGTTCAAGGTTGCCTCGGCGCTGGCGCTGGCCAGACAGGTACAACAGGCTGGTCTGAGTTGCGTTCCTGTCTTCTGGCTCGCTACGGAAGATCACGATCTGGACGAGGTCAACCAGGCGCTATTCCTCACC
>CAZDYZ010000770.1:0-3320 GCA_964509525.1 uncultured Acidobacteriaceae bacterium | reverse complement strand
CGCAGATCCCACCGGGGCGATCTTCGCCAGGCCGAAATCCAGGATCTTCGCGTGCCCTCGCCGGGTGACGAAGATGTTGGCCGGCTTGATATCGCGATGCACAATACCTTCGGCATGCGCCGCATCCAGTGCGTCCGCAATCTCAATGGCCAGTGAGAGCAGCGTCCCCGTTTCCATAGGAAGGTTGTTGATGGTGTGCTTCAAGGTCACACCGTCCAGGAACTCCATGGCGATAAAAGCTTCGCCACCCTCTTCGCCGATGTCGTAGATGGTGCAGATGCCGGGGTGGTTCAGAGCCGAGGCGGCCTTCGCCTCACGGCGGAATCGCTCCAAGGCTTGCAGATCCTGAGCTACGTCTTCGGGCAGGAATTTGAGCGCGACAAAGCGGTCGAGCCGTGTGTCCTCGGCCTTATACACCACGCCCATGCCGCCGCCGCCCAGCTTCTCGATGACCCTGTAGTGCGAGATCGTCTGGCCGATCATTAGGCTGGAATCTTAGGACTGGAGGTGGGGCAAGTCAATCAGCGAACGGGACTTGCGCGACGCTTTGAAAGTCAGGTGGCGCAAAATCGCTATAGCCCTCACCGTCCGAGCGCCTGCCATTTGGTCGCTTGGTCGGCCATCAGGAAAACGATCCACTTGGACGTATAGTCGGCGTTCCGTCCTTATGGCCGCTAAGCTGGCGGACGTCTCCAAAACGATGGGATGGGCGTTATCCGAAAGCTCAACGCCCGGTATCAATACATATTGCAGTCGCCACTTCTACTTCTAGCATGGCAGCTGCCATTTGCCGCTCGGGCCCTTTTAAGCGTCCCCATGATGCGGCTATCCCCAGCTACTCTGCCCGCAATGCTTTGACTGGATCAACCGAAGCAGCTCTCTGCGCCGGAATGATACTTGCGAGAAAGGCGCTGATTACGAGCGCGAACATCGCTCCGGCAAGCACTAGAGGATCCCAACCATTGACCTGATAGAGCTGAGCCGCGATCAGGCGCGAGCAGCCAATCGCAATTGGAATGCCGATGACCAGTCCAATAATGATCTGGAGAAATGCTCCACGTAGGACCAGTCGCATGACATTGTTCTTGTTGGCGCCCAGCGCCATGCGCACACCGATCTCACCGGTTCGCCGCTCCACGTTGTAGGCTGTGACTCCGTAGAGCCCGACTGCCGCCAGGATCAATGCAAGGATACCGAACATCCCGGCCATCCGTGCAACCGCGCGCTGCTGGTCGAAGCGTGAGTCTACTTGCTCCTGCAATGGCCGGATCTCCAGTACGGTCAGATTCGGATCAACGTCACTGAACGCCTCGCGGACCTGGTACTCCAATCCGTCGACCTTGCCGCGAGTTTGCAACACTGCACCTTCGATGAAGTGTGAGCTGTCCTCCACCATCTGCATGAGCGGCTCGTCGTACTGCACGCGTTGGGCGAGCGGCGCAAAAAACATGGGTCGAGGAGGTCGCTCATTGGTGGGATCGTTGTACTTTGCCTTCTGCACAATGCCGACGATCGTGTACGTGCTGCTGTACTTCGGCAGATCCAGCCCGAAGTGCGCACCCAGCGGCTCTTCTCCGGGCTTGAAAAATCTTTTCACGAAGGTTTCGTCAACCACCGCGACCTTCTCTGTCAACGCGGAGTCCTGATCGCTGATGGTCCGTCCGCGCAGAATCTGTTGACCCAGCGTCTCCAGGTACCCCGGACTGACGTGGTCCCAGGAAGAGCCGACTTGCTCCTCCATATTGGGCATGGCCTGACCAGGACGAATGACGATTTCGCCCCAGTTGTCCTGTAATGGCGTGTACAAAGCCAGCGCAGCCCTTTGTACTCCCGGAATGCGAGCGAGGCGCTCCTGCAGCTCGCGGTACATCTCATCGAGTTTAGGCTGCGGATAGCTCGCAAAAGGTGCGGTCATACTGATCACCACTCTCCGCTCGGTTTCATAGCCGAAATTCTGATGGTGCAGGTTTTCCAGGCTGCGGGTCAGCAGGCCGGCTCCGGCGAGCAGCACGATCGAGAGCGTAGCCTGCACGATCACCAGGGCTTTTTGCGAAAACGAAGAGGTGTCGCGAGTGCTGCGATTTGCGCCACGTAAAGCCTCAGCGGGGTCCGCATGAGAGGCGAACCAGGCAGGGGCTGTTCCAAAAATTGTGCCCGTCACAAGCGACAGAAGGAAGGCAAACGCCAGTATGGGCAGCGACGGAGTTGCATCAATGGGCACGTAATGGGCGCTACGAAACGCCACCGCAATCACAAACTTCACTCCCGCGTAGGCCACAATCAGGCCTGCAAGACCGCCGAAGAGCGAAAGGACCAAACTTTCCGTCAACGATTGCCGGATCAGTCGCCTCCGTGACGCGCCCAGCGCCAGGCGGAGCGAAGTTTGGGCTCTACGCGACGCGCCACGCGCGAGCAGAAGATTGGCGATGTTGGCGCAGGCGATCAGCAGTACTAGGCAGCAGACAGTCAGCAGGATGCGCAGGCTGGCGCCATAGTCTTCCTTCATCTGGCCCACACCCGTCCCAGCCGGAACTACCCGGATGACCTGTTTGGGAAGCGCAGCTCTAAGCCCCGACATCCACTCCGCCGGTATCCCGCTATCATTCACCAGCCAAAGACGTAGAAGATCGGTCAGGCGGCCGGGCAAGGCATTCACCGATGTGCCGGGGCGGACGCGGCCGATGACGCGGAGCCACGCGCTGAATTCGTGCAGAAGCGAACTCTTGCCCCGGAATAGTGGCTCATGTTGCAAGGGTACCCAGATTTCCGGAGGATCGCTGCGCAGTGTTTCTCCGAAAAACCCAGGAGGGGCGATCCCCACAATGGTGAAGGGATGACCGTTGAGCACAAACGACGAGCCCACGATCCTCGGGTCGGAGCCGTATCGCTGCTGCCAGGCGCGATAGCTGAGCAGGGCGACCGGCTCCGCCGCGACCTGGTCATCAGAAGGTAGAATGGTGCGGCCGACAAAGGCACCTACCCCTAGCGTAAAAAAATAATTGCCGCTGACAAACTCCCCGTTTAAGGGCTTGGCCTCCCGGTCGCTGTCGCTGCGCCGCGCACTGATGTCAATTGAACCTGCCTGAAATGCGGCCAACTCGGCGAATTCAGGGGTCGACTCTTTCATTCGCAAATAGAAGCGATAGGAGAACATCCCCCAATCGTCCTGCGGGCTGCCCTCGACGCAGCAGTCACTCCCCCCTCCAACTCGATACAGGGTTGCGGGATCCACAACCGGCAGCGACTTGAGCATCACGGTGTGGATCAGCGAGAAGATGGCGGCCAAGCGCGGATTGGCGGCCGGCCTGGACATCAAGCTG
>CAZDYZ010000769.1:0-6396 GCA_964509525.1 uncultured Acidobacteriaceae bacterium | reverse complement strand
TGATGATTGCCGCAGCCCGCCGGACAACCTGACCAATGTATGCTCAGTGGCGTGCCGATGTTTACCAGCCTTTGTTCCAAGGCCCTGGCGAGCTGCTCGGCTTGCCCTTTGGTGTCAATTTGCGCCAGATTGCAAAAATCCGTCCCAGTGCATGCCACCACGTTGCGCCGGAAGCGCGACGGCGCTGGCGTGAACTCCTGCAGGAGGCCTTCGTCAAGCAGCGAATCGAGATGGCTGTCCGGCACATGGGGCAGGATCGCATTCTGGGCCGTTGTGAGCCGAATCTCGCCGTGGCCGTAGTCCTGTGCCAATCTTGCCAATTCTTCCATCTGGATGGGATCCATTCTTCCCATCGGAACACGCAGTCCTACAGCCACAACTCCAGGCTGGGTTTGCGGCGTAACGCCGAGATGGTCACTGTGATGAAAGCGCGCTCGGACGTCGCGGCCTGCCGGCTCCAGCTCGCGATCAAGCCGGCGAGCAAGTTCTTCACGCAAGCGGGAAATGCCCCACTCCTCGACCAGGAACGCGAACCGGCATTTGGCGCGGGCATCGCGCGCTCCATGATCACGAAAGATCCGAACCAGTTCGGCAACCACACTGGCGGCGTCTTCCGGAGTCACGAAAACCCCAAGCTGCGAGGCTATCGTGAACCCTCCTGACCCCATCTTGCCGCCCACCAGTACATTGAATCCGACCCGGTGGGAGCGCAGAGCCGGCACCAGGGCAATGTCTTGCGATTCCGAGTGAATGCAATTTTCCAGGCATCCCGTCACGGTCACGTTGAATTTCCGCGGCAGGTTGCTGAACTCGGGATTCCCTTCGGCCCCGACAAAGGTGCGCTCCAAGTCAAGCACTACTGCGGAGGCATCAACTAATTCGTTGAGCGTAAGACCGGCAAGGGGACAACCACAGATGTTGCGAACGTTGTCCATCCCCGTCTGCAAGGAATGAAGGTTGACTCCACGAAGTCGCTCCCAGATCTGCGGCGCGCTCTGCAAGGCGAAGCCCCGCAACTCGATTTGCTGGCGGGTGGTGATGTCCATCACGCAGTTTCCCAAGCGACGGGAAAGATCAGCAATGGTGCGAAACTGCTCCGCCTGCGCAAAGCCGTTGGGCATGCGAATGCGCATCATGAACCGTCCCGGCGTCGGATTGCGAAAGAACACTCCCACCCACTTCAGCAGCTCTTTTTCCGCCGGGGTCATGGCTTCATAACCCCGCTCGATGATCTTGGGAAGGTCTGCGCGAATTCGGAGGCCATCCCCGCCTATTGACGTCTTATAGCCTTCCACCGCGTTTGTGCCGGGGCGCATCGTACCTCCTACGATTCGAAACCGATCGGGTTGAGCACTTGTATCCAATGAGAAGCAGAAGAGGAAATAGGAAATTTCTATGGGCTGAATAAATCAATGCTTTGTTCCGTTAAGCCTCTGAAAACACTCTGCGGAAAACGCCTCATGTGATTTTCGAATGGATAGCATCAAAAATTTGAATTTCCTCACGCATATATATCCATGTATGAATAGCCGCACCGGATCTCAGAGGGCGCCATGGCGGTGACAAACTGGCCTTCCTCCTTTCCAGGGAAGGAGGCCCTGCTGTTTCCTATATTCCTCAAACTCGCCGGACGGCGATGTCTGGTCGTTGGGGCTGGCAGGATTGCCGAGGCGAAGATCGAAAGCCTGCTGACTACGGGAGCGAAGATCCACGTAGTTGCTCCCCGCGGTACTCAGACGATACAGCTATGGGCAAGGGAAGAAAGGATCTCATGGGAGGCGCGGGCGTTTGAGCGCACCGACCTAGAGCAAGTCTCGTTGGTGATAACCGCCACCGACTCTCAGGCGATCAACCAGCTGGTTTTTCAGGAAGCTTGGGCGCGTGGCGTGTTATGCAACAGCGTTGACGACCCGAAACATTGCGATTTCTACTGCCCGGCAATTGTGCGGCGGGGACCGTTACAGATCGCCATCTCCACCGGTGGAAACAGCCCTGCTCTGGCACAACGGTTGCGCCGGGAGTTGGAGCTACAGTTTGTACCCGAGTATACGAACTGGGTTCGCTCGCTGGGCGAGGCGAGGGCCGCGTTGTTTGCGCAAGACCTCTCGCCGCCGCAGCGACGCAGCTGGCTTCGCAGTATCGCAAGCGACTGCAACTTCCAGAGATTTCGTCGAAGGACCACAAGGGCCTTAGGGAGCGAACCTTCCAGGTGAAAGGAAAGGTTTATCTGGTTGGGGCCGGTCCGGGCGATCCTGAACTGCTTACGATAAAAGCCTTGCGTGTGCTTCGCGAAGCGGAGGTCGTGCTCCACGATGCCCTGGTCTCACCCGAGGTGCTGGCCCTGGTTCCGTCAGTCGCCAAGATTCTGCATGTGGGGAAGCGGTGCGGTCAGGCAAGTGTTCCGCAGTACGAGATCAACGCCCTACTTACGTCCTACGCCAATTGCGGACGCATCGTAGTGCGCTTGAAGTGCGGTGATCCGCTCATCTTTGGCCGCGCCGGCGAGGAGATGGAAGCCCTGCGTGCGTCGGGAATTCCCTTCGAAGTGGTGCCCGGTATCACGGCTGCGCTGGGCGCCGCTGCGAGTGCGCAAATCCCGCTCACCGACCGAAGAATGGCTTCGCGTCTGGTCATTGCGACCAATCATCACGCGCAGAATGAAGCTACGCTGGACAACGGGTTCTCAATTTGTCCGCACACGACACTCGCCTTGTACATGCCGGGAAGCGATTATGGTCAGGTGGGTGAACAAATCACACGATCCGGATTGCCGGGCGGCACTCCGTGTTTGATCGTTTCGAGGGCGACCACGCCGCAGCAGCAGCTTTGTGTTACGAGTTTGGCAGAACTGGCTATGGTTCCTGTGCTTCCGCCGCCTGCGGTGATGGTGGTTGGGAATGTAAGTTCTGTCGTCCAGAGTCATTTGACTGGCAACTGGCAAGTGGAACGACTGGCTGGCAATGCCACTGATGACGATTGACACGACAGCCTCCACCCTGAGTTGCCTCGTTCTTACCCCGCGGATTAGTACACAGCCGCAATGACCTGCGCGATCAGTTTGTGACCCGACTGGCTGGGATGTACATCGCAGGAAGGCGGGCTTGTCGGCGGGTTGCTAGCGTTGAGCAAACCAGCGACACAAGTGTTTCCCGCAGCGAACGAATTCGAAGCCGCAGCCTCGAATGCCGAAAATACGTCGGCTACCACAGCACCGTAAGCCGATGCTGGCGCGGTAATCGCCTGGTTCAAACCAACCGTCAGCTCGGTCACAAATTGATTCGAGTAGTCGAGGGAGTAGTAATTCGCGATTACGATAACGCCATCGAATCCTGTGGCGCGGAGAGCGCCGAGGATAGTCCGCATGTTGGCTTCTACTGTGGCAAATAGTTGCGGAGCACCGTCCTCTATGCACGTCGGATCGCCATTGCACTCGTCCTCTAATAGAAAGAGGTCGTTTGCTCCGATGTCAATCGTTACCAGCTGCGTGTCGGTATTTCGCTGTAGGAAATTCGTGGCGAATGCAAGTTGCGTGGACCTCGCGGACTGGTAAGTAACGTGTAACGGATAATGCGTGCGATAAGCCCGGCATCCGTTATCAGGCCCGCTCAAAGATATGAAGCTGCTGGTCGTCTCACCGGGACAGCTCGCGTTGGCCGGGTTCAAACTTAACCTTAAGCTCGTGTAATCTGCATATCCTACGAAGTTTGTGGGATAGTAATATTCGTAACCCGCCTGCTCTATAAACCCAAACGCCACGCTGTCACCAAGTACAAGGTAGTTGCTGGAACCGCTATTAGCATCCTTTGCCCAGGCAGAACCGAGAGCAAAAACGGCGATCGTCATACTGAGACAGAAAACCACTCGGACTTTCATCGCAGCCTCCTTTAGTCGGGCAAGCATAGCAGAAAAACCGGGTGGCGCACCCCCATCGACGGGGAATTATCCTGCACCTTCGGACGGTCAATAATTACTTTCTGCCTGCTCTTCGCTACAAGCTGTAGCATCAGAGGAGTGTTAGGCAAATGTTGGCTTCGGTTGTTGCGTCCACAACAAGGAAAAGGGCCCTCCACAGAGAGATGTCACCGAGCACCAAGGTGCGCGTAGATTGCAGGCTACAGATCTGTGCGGCTAGAGCCTGTTGCTAGATTCCAAAGTTATGAGGACTTTCCCGCGAGCGTGTCCTTCTTCCAAATATCCAATGGCTTCCGCGGCTTCACTCAGCCTGTAACGCTTATCGATGACCGGTTTTACTTTTCCGGTGGCTATGAGCTCACACACAGTGGTCAGATCTTCCCTTTTCATTTTCACAATGAACGTGAGGAACTTCCGGCTCACGACTTGCGACAACACCCGCGCGAAAATCATATGAGTCAACAAAAACCGCGATGGGTTCTTGGGTGCTCCTGCGATGACGCAGATACCCTTGGGATACAGCATGCGCTTGTAGACGTATAACGGATGGTTCCCAACATTGTCGAGAATCAAGTCGTAACGTTGTCCGCTTTTGGTGAAATCCTCTTGCGTGTAATCGATGACCCGATCTGCGCCCAGGGATCGCACCATTTCAACATTCCTCGTACTACATATTCCGGTCACGTCCGCGCCAAAGGACTTGGCAATCTGCACCGAAAACGTGCCCACTCCTCCCGCCGCGCCGTTAATCAGCAGTTTGTGCCCCGGCTGAATCCGTCCCTTATCGCGAAGGCCCTGCAAGGCTGTGAGCGCCGCCACCGGTACAGCGGCGGCCTCCTCGAACGTCACACTCTCCGGCTTCATGATCAAGGCCGACGCGGAAGCGCACGCATACTCGGCCAAGGCGCCATGGCACCAGCCGAACACAGGGTCGCCCGCTTTGAACCGGCTCACGTTCCTGCCAACCGCCGCCACCTGGCCGGCCACGTCATGGCCGAGTCGTCCCGGTTCTGACATCGTTGGTTCGTGCAGCCGGAAGAGGAGGCGAAAAACGTACGGCACGCCTCTCATCAAGCGCCAGTCGGCCGGATTCACGGACGCGTCACAAACTTTGATCAAAACTTCGTTGTCCTTGGGAATGGGCTTCTCCACGTCGGTGATTTGGACAACGTTCGGCGGTCCGTATCGGGTATAAACGGCAGCTTTCATTGCATTCTTCGACCGCGCAGCACGACGCCAGGGTTAACTCGTCAGCGAGTAAACATCGCCGCGGGGCAGCATTGAATTTGTGCTGTAGGCCTTCGTGAAGCGTACTCGGACGAGCCAGAAGATCAGCAAAATCAGCGGGAGTATGCTGAGAATTAAATACAAGTTGGTGCTAAATAAAGCCGGGGATAGGTGTTCTGCCAGCCCCACTGAGGAAAGCAATCTCAGAGGTCGGTTCGACGGTCCTAGGAAAAAAGACCCCGCTGCGATGAATAGCCCAAAACACATGCGCCAGAGATGCCGCGCGATGCGCTTTGCACCAAGAACACCGCCGCCCACCCGCATGAGAAAGTCTCCCGTGGCGGCAAACAGGCACACGAAACCCATGAAAAGGTGCATTCCGGCCGGGACTCCATATTTTGACCCTGTCGGGCCATGCAGCGCATCTACAGCGTTCCTCCAGCCCAGAATGCCAATCGCCAAGGGAATCAGTAGCGCAATCCAATCAAAACGGCTCGTTTCCCCGTCTCTGCGCCTGGCGGTCAGCCATGCCGTCAGGATCAAATAGAAGGTCAGAATCCCGCCCCCAATGTTGTTTGGCTGATGCTTCACGGTTGCCAGGTACACCGCCGCGGCGGCCATGGTCAGCATAGATGCGACAAAGATCCTCCCAGCCAGCACATGCCGGGGAGAACCTTTACGGAATGACACCGCAGCGGTTCCGAAGAGCAACCCCAAGGTCCCGGCGCACATATGAACAATCGGCATGGGAGAATAGGACATTCCTCCTCCTTTTAGCCACCAGGCTGAACACCGCCGCTACCAAGGGGAGGCTGCTGTTCACAGGTCTAAAGAGACAAAAGGAAAGCAGCGTCACGCCCGCAGATCTGACCCCCAAACTGGTGCCCGTTTTGCCACTCGTTCCGTTTAGAGCCTCCCTGGACAACCTCAGCGTGAGCACGGTGTCACTGAATATTCTGACGCGCACAGCGACCGGGAGCGCGATCCTCCAGGGCGAGCGAATGGTGCGACGATGTACTTGGACCCTCGCCCGAGTCCCTTTATATGCGTCCTTGGATCTGACTTAGTTTCATGCGGAGTTGCCCGTTCCTCGCAGATACGATCATCGGAAACAATTAAGATGATACGGGTATAACCGGGGTCCCTCATGACATTGATTTCCGGCACGAAGCTTGGCCCCTACGAGATCGAGTCGCTTCTCGGCGCGGGGGGGATGGGTGAAGTTTATCGGGCGCAGGACACGCGGCTGCAGCGGAC
>CAZDYZ010000768.1:0-6791 GCA_964509525.1 uncultured Acidobacteriaceae bacterium | reverse complement strand
CTACCTGCCGAGTAAGAGCGTCCATCGCTTCACGGCGCGGACGGCGGTATATCTTTATGACATACCCGATGGCGCCTTCGACATTCACTATGTAGATGCCGAAGGCAAGGAGATTGCCCCGGCCAAGGCTCTGGGAGCGCAGATCAAAGTGAAGCCGGCGGCAGCACCCGTTACTACGCCCTGATTTCGGCCTGAACTGCAAAGGCACCAGGCTCGACCGGTTCCCCGGTAGAACGTTGCCCGGGAGGTTCCCTAGCCGGCGGGGGAGGTTTGTCCTGTAAGGATTTTCCATTGGATTTTGATCACTGGCCATCCACGTACTCCCAGTGCATCAGGGCTTTCGGCCAGCAGCGGCGCGCAGAGCCACTTCCGATTACATGCTTAGCTATTGTGTGAGGTGCGAACGCGGCGGTCTGGCCGCAGTCCGCTACACAGAAAGTCCCCGATAAATAGTGCCGCAGCCCTTGAACGGCATGCTGGCGAGACGGAAGTACTCAATCGGACGACGGTTTCCGGGTCCTCGACTCCAGTTGGTTTTTCCTCTTTCTTGCCTCCGCGCGCTGCTTCTTTTTCAGTTCCTCGGGAGAATACATGCTTCCCCGGCAACAGGTACTGCCGCAGTAGCAGGGTGCGTCATCTTCGCCGTCGTACAGCCAATAATCGTAGGTGAGCTCTTCGCCGGCGGCGACCTCACGCAATGTAATGATGTATACCCGGCCGTCTTCCTCGTCGGTCTCGCAATTGGGATCGCAGGAGTGGTTCACGAACATGGCCATTCCGTGCCCATCAATCACCACCCGGCCATCGCCGACTCCGAAGAGGTAGGTAAACGGCCTTCCGTCGTATCGATCATCGCCTTCAGCTTTGGTGATGCGCTCGCCTGTGTACTCCAGCACGCGCGAACCCTTGGGAATGCTGTCCAGCGTGAAGCATCCGGCGGCATGAATGTCGGAGGACCGAATGATGAGGCGCGGCAAGAAGAAACACTCCCTGAGAACGGGTTGGCCCAGTATAACGTATTTGCAGAAGCTGCCTGCTGCCAACTTGCTCACCTCTGGCACCGAGCTGTCGATCGTGCGCGTCAGTGGGAGCGGGCAGCACTTCACGGTTCACATTCCGCCTGAGATTTCGTATCTTGGAACAGACCAAATCCTTTTGGAGGCCCTCTATATGATTCATGTTCTGGTACGCCACAAAGTGACAGATTTCAACCGCTGGAAGGAATCCTTCGATTCCCACCTCAAGGCTCGCATGCATGCTGGAGAACTTGGGTTCCATCTGTTTCAAAGTGTCGATGATCCCCGGGACGTAACCCTGCTGCTGGATTGGGACAGCCTTGAGCACGCCCGCAGGTTCATTACCTCCGAGGAACTCCGCAGCCGAATGCAGCAGGCCGGCGTGGTAGGCGCTCCCGAGGTACAGTACGTAGAGGACGCGCGTGCCGTCCGCCGCAGCTCAGCCGATTAGCACCACAAAAGACACCTCGGAAAAATTTGCGCAAGCTCTTGACATAGGGGTGGAGTTTGGTCTCTAAATCCTGTCCCCCGAGTTCTGTGAAACCTGGAGGCAGCTGCGGGTTGTTGATCGCTTGAAAGCCCCTAGCCATGCGCGTTTCGCGCGCCGTGGCATTTGTCAAGAAATTTGCAGCGAAAATTTTGTGGCCACGCCCCAGCCATTGTTTTGCTCCGTTGACAAACCGGCCGGGAACATTAAAATACCCGACAACTTATCCGAATCGATTTGCACGATGACGAATCTGACTTCAACCTTGGACGTTCTGCTGCACACCGATTTTCCCGAGCTCAAGCTTTACGCCAGCGGCAAGGTGCGCGACCTGTATCAAGTTGGCGACGACCATCTGCTATTGGTGGCCACCGACCGGATATCGGCCTTCGATTACGTTTTGGCCACCGGCATTCCGCAAAAGGGCCTGGTGCTGACCCAACTCTCACTATTCTGGTTCGAATTCCTGAACCCGATCGTGCCCAACCATCTGGCGACCTCCGATGTCCAGAAGTACCCGCCCGAGTTGCAGAAGTACGCCACTCAGTTGCACGGACGCTCCATGCTGGTGGTGCGTGCCGACATGATCGCCATCGAGTGCGTGGTGCGCGGCTATCTTTCCGGTTCCGGATGGAAGGAATATAAGACCAGCGGTACAGTGTGCGGAATCGAGCTGCCGACGGGCCTGCGGGAATCTGACAAGCTGCCAGAGCCCATCTTCACCCCGGCCATCAAAGCCGCCAGCGGCCACGACGAAAACATCACCTTCGAGCACATGGTAATGCTTGTCGGCCGTGAGCTGAGCGAAAAGCTTCGTGCTTTGAGTCTTCAGGTTTACCAGAAGGCAGCAGACTACGCGGAAAGACGGGGCATCATCATTGCCGATACAAAGTTCGAGTTTGGCCGCACGCCGGCCGGACTGGTGTTGGCTGACGAAGTACTGACGCCAGATTCGTCGCGCTTCTGGCCGAAAGACAGATATCAACCCGGCAGTCCGCAGGACTCGTTCGATAAACAGTACGTGCGCGACTACCTGGAAACAATCAAGTGGAACAAACAACCGCCCGCTCCGGCATTACCTCCGGAAGTGGCGGCCAGAACAAGCGAGAAATATATTGAGGCTTACACCCAACTGACCGGGCGTCCATTGCCGGGCTAGGGGAAAGCCGCATGGTGAGCCTGTCTATTCTCGACTGGGTGATGGTGCTCATCGTTCTGTTATCGGTTTTGCAGGCGATCGCGCAGGGTTTTTTTTACGAATTCTTTTCGTTGGCGGGTGTGGTCGTTGGATATCTGCTAGCCGCATGGGAGTATCCGCGCGTGGCGGCGTGGTATTCGCACCATGTGAATTCCCAGTGGGCGGCAGATATTGCCGGGTTCTTTACCATTTTTCTTGTCGTTGTGTTGTTGGCGGGAACGGTCGGGCGTATTACGCGCTGGGCCGTTCATGGCGTGGGTCTGCGCTGGTTTGACCGGCTCTTGGGTGCCGTATTCGGCTTTCTGCGTGGCGCCGTTATCAACACGGTCATTGTGCTGGCGCTGGCAGCCTTCGCTCCGCAGTGGGGATGGCTCCAACAATCGCGCGTGGCGCCATTCCTGCTAGTGTCCGGTCGTGCGTTGATTTGGGCAGCACCGGCGGAGCTGAGGCAGCGCTTTCGTGAAGGTTGGGATTTGTTGCGGACGGTGCCCCAACACGTCTCGGAGCACAGCGACAACAGCGGGAACCATTGAATACGGGAGTGAATTGGCGTTGACGAAAGCAAAAAGAGAGGCGTTGTGAAAGACCAACTGGAAGCTTTGATTATGCACATGTACAAGAGCGGCATTACCTATTCCGAAGCCGTCTGCGAATTCAAGAAGAAATTTATTCTTACCGTGCTGCAAGACAGCAAGGGCAACCAGTGCAAGGCGGCACGCCAGCTGGGCATGCATCGTAACACTCTCAGCCGCACCATCGCCGAACTCAAGCTCAATGCCAAGGAACTGCGCAGCGGTATCCGCCGCCCGCCCCGCAGCGCGCACACTGTAACCATAGAGAAGAAGGCCGCGCGCTAGCGGGCGTGGCGGGTGTATCGCCCGCCGGATTCCCCCCAGACAAGAAAAAAGGAGCAACCTCAGTCGCTCCCCTTCTGATTATCTCGTCTGCGGATCATTGCGAGGGTTTATGGGCAGGCGCATGGTGCACCGGGGCGGCGGTTTGAACTGGGTTTCCGTTCTTATCCAGCAGCACGCCTTCGGTCATCGTCATCATGAATGGGTTCGGCTTGTAACTTGAAACCGTTCCTTGGAAGTTCATCAGGGTGCCGGCTTGCGGAACCAGTCGCGCCGGCAATGCCTTTGCCATAGTCAAGTCAATGTCGGCCTTCTTCGCTTCGATGTCGTCATCGCTGCCCGCCAGAGTAACCTTTGTGGCCGCAGCGGTGATAACATTGGCCCCCAGCTTCACCGCTTTGTCCTTGATGGCGTTCCATACTGTGTCAGCCGCTTGCTGATTGCCGGAGGAAAGCACCAGCTCCCACTCGGCGAAGCTCATCTGCTTGGGATCTTTGGACTTCACCAAGTCGGCAGCCTGCTCGGCCGGAGAAGGTGGTGGTGGCGCCGCAGCCACGGTAAAGCCCGCGGGTGGCATCATGCTGTTGGAAGCCTTGGCCTGGTTTACGATGTCCGTCCAACCATCTTCCTTACCGTGATAGCGGATGTACTTCTTACGTCCATATTCCAGGATCTGTTGCTGCCCGGTTCCCTGTGCCATTTGCGATGCCTTGACGATGTACCAGAAGCCCTCCGGATTCATCGGCTTGGCTTCCAGGTCGGCCATGGCCAGTGGATAGACATCCATGATGTTGGGCTGCGACTCTTCCGATACGGCTTCGCGCATGTCCTTCTGCGCCTCCGGATAATTCTTTGCCTGAAGAGCTGCAAAGCCCACAGCGCCTTCGAAGATGGCACTGGTCTCATTGTGGAACTTGGTGAAGTCGGCGTCGCTCATGCCTTCGGGCTTGCTCATGTTATGCAGCGCCTGCATTCCCTGCTCGCCGTATTGCTTAGCCTTGTCAAGGTTGGCCTGCATCTGTGGGCCGCCCTGGGCAGCGGAGGCGCGATAGTAATAGGCCAGCAAAGCGAGCGCGCGCACATTGTTGGGGTTCACCTGCAGCACCCGGTTCGCTGCATCCATAGTCTTCTGCATGTCGCCCGCTTGCTGATATGCCGCCATCAACTGCAACAAGGCATCTTCCTTCATCACGGTGTTGGGATAAGTCTGGAGAAAGGCTTCCAGGGCCGATGCCTTTTGCGCAGGGTTCGTCTGCTGAGCGGCATTCACGTACGCGTTGTACTCGGCGGGGTCTTTAATCTGCTTCTGCGCCGGGGCTGCTTGCCCCGCGTCCTGAGCGGCGGCCTGCTGGATCAGCGTCGCGACGGTGAGTATCAACAACATTATGACGAGCGACTTCTTCATTACGTTTGGCTCCTTGGATTCTGACGATCTGGTGACGACGTTTCGCCCATACACGCCTCCACGGATACGCACAGAAGCTCCACTCAAAAATCCGGGCTGCATCATCACAGCCATCCCTCATTCCCTGCACCGAGTGCATTGGAATGCACAAATGTGTGGAACCGGGATTATAAGTATCCGGCTCAGTCTAAAGCAAGTTGCTATTACTTTACACAATCCCGCCTCTCAAGGAGAATGCATACCATGAAATTCCGACCCTCGGCCGCGCTTTCCGGAGCAGTAGCGGTGGTGAGCGGGGGCAGCCGAGGCATTGGCCAGGCAATTGCCATCCAGTTGGCAGAGCTGGATGCCACGGTCGTTGTTACTGCTCGCGATGAAACCCGCATTCAGCAGGTTGTTCGGGACCTGGTGGAGCGGGGTCATCGCAGTGCAGGAATTGCCTGCGATGTCACTAATCTTGCCAGCGTGGATGCGCTGGGCGAGCGTCTGCGCCGCGACTATGGCCGGGTGGATATCTTGGTCAACAATGCTGGGATTGGCGGTCCGGCCGGCCTGCTGCACGAACTTGCTCCTGACGTCTGGGAGACCATCTTCAATACCAATCTTCGCGGCGTGTACTACATGTTGCGCGCTATCGTACCTTTGATGGCCACCACGGGAGCCGGACACATCATCAACATCTCCTCGCTTGCCGGCAAGAACCCGCTGCCCCTCGGTGCCGCCTATTCCGCCTCAAAATGGGGCCTGAACGGGCTCTCCTACGGCGTGGCTGAGGAGCTGCGGGCGCAGAACATCCGGGTCAGCGTCATCTGTCCGGGCTCGGTGAACACTGACTTCAGCCCGCGCCGCCAAGGAAAGCAGACCGGCAAGATGCTCCAGCCTGCAGATGTGGCGCACGCGGTCGCTATGCTGGTGACGCAGGAGCCACAGTCCTTCATTAGCGAGGTTCTGCTGCGTCCGACACAAAAACCGTAGTCTGGCAGTGTTTCCCGACGCCCGCTGCCAGTTTGCTGCGTGCTTGGTCGATACTCCGTCACCGTTACTGGCGGTACAGGATCTTTTGCGATCCGTCCACAGGCTTGACGATCTCGCGGACTTGCCTGGGGCTTTCGGTGTACTTCTCCTGAAAGTCGCTTTCCACCTGAGGGCGGACTATGGGTCAGGGATCCATAGGTTTAGGGTGTGATCCACCCTTCGTACCTAACCTGTGTTACTATCTATGGAAGTTAAACAAGACAATGACTGCAGTCAACCGCATTTTGGATGAATACGACCGCGTCTGGCAGGGCAACGCCTGGCATGGAGATTCCATCTGGAAAATTCTCGACGGTATTTCTGCCGAATGCGCGGGGTACCGAGCCAATGCCGGTATTCACACCATCTGGGAAATTGTCATGCACATGACGTTTTGGGAAGGCGTAGCCACGCGCCGCCTCGCCGGCCAGAAAGCCGGCCTCGATGAGGCCCTCAACTTCCCCGCCCAGCCGGAGCCGACTGAGGCCAACTGGCAGACAACCAGAGATGAGCTTCGTGCCTCAAATCTAAAGTTCCGCGAGGCGCTGGCAAGGTTGGATACGGCCATGCTGGATAAGCTGTCGGCCGCCGGCAAAAGGACCTTCTACGACGAGGCGCACGGGGTGATTCAACACGACGTTTATCACGCCGGACAGATCGCGCTTCTGAAGAAGTGTTTTCAGCCGCACTCTCGCTCTGCCGGTTTGTAATTCTGCAATGTGGATGCTAACATCCCCACTCGCGAAGTTTTCGTAAAGGAGGCAATCATGTCTGAACGCGATGGCAGTGGTATCTTGTGGTTTTTAGCAGGGTTGGG
>CAZDYZ010000767.1:0-7776 GCA_964509525.1 uncultured Acidobacteriaceae bacterium | reverse complement strand
ACGAACCAGCCGCCTTTCACTACCAACAATTCGACTGGTCGCTGTGACGAAATCGATACGCTGCCCTAAGCATCGTGCTAGCTATCCGCCAAGGGGATCTGCACTGCCATCAGTGAATGCTGGAGACAACCCCTCTCCTCGCTTGGCCCGAACGACCCTAAACCCGGGTTGGTTTTCGAAATCGGGTGTGTCACTGACCAAATTTTACTTGAACTCGATTGCTCAGATGGTGGCCGGACTGCCGTGTCGGTCTCCCCTGCACTATTCCGTATGCAGCACCATCGTCTTTTAGATACAAGAACCAGCGGTAGAAGAAGAAAAGCACTCTCAATGTGACACCTGGCGGCCCGGCTAAGTGTGCCTGCCCACGCGCAGGAAGGAAGGTTGGCTAGAGATGTGACCCCGACTTCTGCAATTGGGAAAACAGTACCCCATACAGAATCATCTCGATCGACAGCAGCGATATCGGCAATATTACAAGGTATTGCCCTAACACCCATTGGTGAAGAAACTCGGCGGGAACGTGTCCGCGCAGTAGCGCCAGCGTAATGGCAGCCAACCAGGGCAAGGCGAACATCCCAATGGCAATGCCTACTCGACTGGCCGAATCCAGAGCAGGCTTATGGACGCCCGCTGCTGGTTTCGCATTTTGATACCAGACAACAAACCAGATGGCGAGGGCGGCCAAGCCTGCCAGAGTACTGGCGTGTTGCAGTATTTTGGAATGCGACCAGGGACCAAAATGAGGAAGGTCGGTAGTTTGCCGCAACCACACCCAGTGCTCATATGCCCAAGTGTGCGAGTGTGTAAACCAATCCCATATTAAATGGGTAGCGACGCCAAGCAGAACAGAACCAAGGACGGCCCCAAACCTGCGTACGCCTCCAAAGCGAAACTCTCCCAGATATGGGACCAATCGCCGCCGCAAGCCTTCCGGTGCGAGTTCCGCCAAGGCACGCTTGACCAGGTTATGGAAAATCCACAGCACCACCAAAGATGCGGGAACAGTAAGAGTTATGACTCCCGGGAAATGGTGACCCACGCGGTTGGAATCAGACAGGCGGACAAAATACTCCAGATCCGGAGCAAAGGTACCGACGAAGAAAGCCGACCAGATCAATTTGCGCCGGCGAAAAGGCAGCCCGGCAGCAGCATGCGCCAGAGTAAAAGGCATAACAATAATGATACTCCGGTAATCCCTTCCCCGGGTACTTGGCAGTTTCTGGTCGTTACTGATGGTGCGTACCACATTCTGGGACGAGGTTGTTTCCTCCTTCCAAAAGAACGATTTTTGCAACAGAAGACACCGGTGGGCTCTTCGTGCATGTATCCCAGTATCTTTCGTGCCCGTCCGGATACCAATTTTGCAGCAATCGGTCGGTGCAGGCGAACCAGATCATCTTCTCTTGGCGCGTTCCTCCTGTTCGCTCACTAGAGCCCGCTCGGCTTGAGGAGTGGTGATCAACTCGGCTGGAATGTGAATGCCTCCATATATTCCGGCGGCGACGGCTGCACCTATAAAAGGTGCAACGATGAATAACCAAAGCTGCTGTAAAGCCCAACCACCGACGAAGAGTGCAGGCCCAATGCTACGCGCTGGATTGACGGAGGTATTGGTGACCGGAATCCCTACCAGATGAATCAGGGTTAGGACTAAGCCAATGGCCAGGCCGGCAAACCCCACTGGGGCTTTAATGTCAGTTGAACCTAACACAGTGAGCACCAGAAACATCGTGAGCACAACCTCCGCCACAAAGGCCGCGGCAAGGGAATACTGTCCCGGAGAGTGCGCTCCATATCCATTCGCACCAAGACCGGATGCGGCCACGTCATAACCGGAGGCCGCGCCATTGGCGACGAATAGGATGCAAGCCGAAGCTATCACTGCTCCCAAAATCTGTGCCACCATGTAGGCAATGGCATCTTTGCCGCCCATTTTTTTTGCCAGGAGAATTCCAAGCGTCACTGCCGGGTTGATGTGACACCCGGAGATTGGCCCTATGGTATACACCATGGCAAGCAGCGAGAGACCGAAGGCAAAGGCCACACCGAGGAATCCGATGTGGCCTCCGGCCAGCACGGCACTTCCTACGCCACCGAAGACCAACACGAATGTCCCTACTAATTCCGCGGCATACTTCTTCATTGGTATACCCTCCTCAAGATTGGAACAGCTTACCTTTTGACAATTACGGAATCGTGAAGAAATGACATCCGCCTGACATCAAACGGGCGTTCGCGCGGACTGGCGCTCCTTCGCGCGCCCCGAATGTAGACGAATTGTGGCCCGAGCATGATATCGCGTATCGCGTTCCCGGGGCTAATCCCGTCGGTCTGTCGCCGTGGAGCTTTACCGCTCGTAGGTCTCGGCCAACTTCTTCAGTCGGGCGCCGACTGCAGGTGTTAATATCTCCGGGCGAAAACGCCAGCGCCAGTTCCCCGATGAGCGTCCGGGCAGGTTCATACGACCTTCGCTTCCGACACCCAGCAGGTCCTGCAGTGGGAACAACACGGTATCAGCTACTGACGCCATGAGGGTGCGAATCAGGACCCAATTGATTTCACGTCCGTCGGTGTTCAGATATCGCCTCGCATGTTCCATTTCCTTCTCGATGTCTGCTACCGTACGAGTGCTGTCGGCTCCGGCGTGGCTGGTCCACCATCCTACAGCCGTATCGTTGTCGTGTGTACCGCTGTAGGCGACCAGATGATGGCCGTAGTTATGTGGCCTGAAGTCCGGGGCTTGCGGATCGTTGCCAAAGGCGAATTGCAAAATCGCCATTCCCGGAAATTCAAACTTTTGCCGCAGAGCCTCGACGTCAGGAGTAATCACGCCCAGATTTTCTGCGACGATTGGCAGTTTCCCGAGCGCCCGCTCCACAGCTTCGAAAAGCGCCGGCCCCGGACCAGTCACCCATCTGCCGCTGAGGGCGGTGAGTTCACCCGCTGGAATCTCATAATAACCCGCAAATCCGCGGAAGTGGTCGCAGCGGATCATATCGAGCATTTCCAAAGCGCGTCGGAATCGGCTGGTCCACCATGAGTATTCGCTCTTCGCGTGTTCGTCCCAGCGGTAAATCGGATTGCCCCAGAGTTGGCCGGTAGCACTGAAGTAATCTGGTGGCACTCCCGCTACGACTTGGGGCTGACCACGCTGATCGAGTTGAAACAGTTCGCGATTCGCCCATACGTCGGCGCTGTCCAGTGCGACGTAGATCGGCAGATCGCCCAGGATGCGGACGCCACTGCGTGCGCAGTGCCCCTTCAGTTCGCTCCATTGTTGATCGAATTCGAACTGGATGAACTTGTGACATTCGATCTGATCCTGCAATGCTTTGCGTGCGCGTGCCATAGCGTCAGGCTCGCGCAGCGCCAGTTCGCGATCCCACATCGTCCAGCTGACGTTGTTATGCTCTTCCTTCAGGGCCATGAACAACGCGAACTCGTCAATCCATAGGTAGTTCTTGCGACAGAACTCATGAAAGGCTTCCTGCTCGGCTGCTCTACTCTGCTGGAATGCCCGAAAAGCTTTGCGCAACAGCGGAGCTTTCCATGCAATGACAGCCCCAAAATCCACATAGTCGGAGGGAAACCTTGGTGTCTCGTTCAGGTCCGCAGCATTGAGATAGCCCACCGCCGACAAAGCGTCCAGGCTGATCAACAGAGGATTGCCCGCAAAAGCGGAGAAACATTGGTAAGGCGAGTCCCCGTATCCGGTTGGACCGAGCGGCAGAACCTGCCAGATGCGTTGTCCGGAATCGCGCAGAAAATCTACAAACTGATAGGCGGCGGCACCGAATTCGCCGTTGCCATAAGGTCCGGGAAAGGAAGTGGGATGTAAGAGGATGCCACTGCCCCGTAAGAATTTCATGCGCTGCGTTCAACCCATCGCGATTTTATATCGCTACTGCGTCTTTGCGCACCGTTGCCAGGGCAAGACGTTCGGATCCGGGATCTGCCACGCGCTGCATTAGCAAGGCTGCAATCGCCATAAAGACCCCTCCCGCGATCACGGCAGTCAGACGATTGTTGTGGAGCAGGTGATTCATGACCCAGCCAAACGCCAGCGAGGCAATGATCTCGGGGAGCACGATGAAGAAATTGAAGATGCCCATGTACACTCCGGTGCGGTCCTCCGGTAGCGAGCCAGCAAGAATCGCATAGGGCATCGAAAGTATGCTGGCCCAGGCAATCCCAACTCCCGTCATAGAAAGCAATAGCAGGTATTTGTCGTGAATGACGCTGACCGACAGCAGACCAAGTGCACCGCAGAGCAAACATAAGCTGTGAGCGTGCTTGCGGCCCAGAACCCGCGCGATGGGCGGCAGGAAAAATGAGAAGACGAAGCAGATCAGCGAATACATTGCAAAACATTTTCCTGCCCACTCCACACCGAGGGTGTAAATAGACGAGTTCTGATCGGGCGCCCCAAAAACGTTGTGCGCAACAGCCACCGGGAAGTACAGCCACATGCAGAAGAGCCCCAGCCAGGTGAGCAGTTGCACCGTGGCCAGTTGCCGCATGGTCTCCGGCATTTCCCGGATCGCACTCAAGATGTCTTCAGCACTTCTTGCGATCCCGCGGCGGTCCGCCTTCTTGTGTCGAAAGGATTCGAGGTCATCCGGCGGGTACTCTTTAGTGGTCACAATGGTCCATAGCACCGCTCCAAAAAATGCTGCGGCTCCCAGGTAAAATGACAGCCTGATTGTCTGTGGGATCGTTCCCGGGGCATGTTCAAGCGGCAAATGAAAGACGTCTCGTAAAAGCCCGGGCATGGCCGACGCCACCACCGCACCCAGTCCGATGAACAGGCTTTGCATGGCGAATCCCTGCGTGCGCTGTTCCTCCGGCAACAAGTCAGCCACAAACGCTCGGAAAGGTTCCATGCTGATGTTGATTGAGCTGTCCAGTATCCACAGCAGGCCAGCCGCCATCCACAACGCAGAACTGTGCGGCATCAGCAACAGCGCAAAGGAGCTGAGAATCGCTCCCAACAGGAAGTAGGGGCGTCGGCGCCCCAGGCGAGTCCAGGTGTGATCGCTGGCATTTCCTATGAGTGGCTGCACGATTAATCCTGTTAGCGGAGCGGCCAGCCACAGGATCGGTATCTGGTCAGCCCGGGCACCCAGGTATTCGTAGATGGCACTCATGTTGGCCATCTGCAGCCCCCAGCCGAACTGGATGCCGAGGAACCCGAAGCTCATGTTCCAAATCTGCCAGAAGCTGCGACGTGGCTTTTGCATGCCGCCATCCTTGTGCCGTCCGAAGTCGGCGTCGCCCCATGTCCGCTTGAAAGCCGGCAATTCGATCAATGAAGTCGAAGCCTAAGTTCCCACCTCGACCGTTGTCAATTGGAGATTTTCCTGCCGGCGGTATCCACAGTAGCCTGGTCACCTTATCTGACAAATTTTCCTGCATCCGCCGCACACCGAGCCTCCACGATGAAGAACTCTTGAGGTAGTTTGCCGGGACCGGCCGCAACCCGCGTGTCCCGAGCTGCCGGTGCAATGGAGGGGCCCCTAAGTCGGATTACGCTGATCTCGCCTGATAACCAGCAGCACTGACTCAAAAACAACCAGGAGAGCTTTGCTGTAGATCCTCGCTCGCGGTACGAGTAAGACCTCTAGCTCCTACGCTGGAGCTGGTCGCAGCTCCCGAAGCGTTGCGCGGCAGAAGCATACTTGTTCGTGCCGACGGTTACTTTGCTCTAACGGCGAATAGTTGCGGCCTGCGTTTCCCCTCTCTTGTGATGCTGCGCAATGGGCCACCACTCCTCAGGCAATACATTTACCTACTTCGACTGTGCCTCGGAGCGGTCTTTCAAGTAGACATCCACGTTGAGCTTGTCTACCAGGGATGTACCGGTATCCACGAAGGCTGGCACCGGTGCAAACGAATCCCACGCGTAGTCTTTCTTCAGATCAATGGGAGAATGGTGGATAGTATCCAGCGCCTGCAAGCCGTAGAAGGCCATGGTGTACGGCTTTTGCGCGATAGTAGCATCGATGACTCCATCTTTGATTAGGTCTAGCGTCGCCGGGTCAACGTCCATAGCAATCACCAGCTTCCCGGTTGCGTTCTGCCGCTTAATTTCTTCCGCGACATCCTTCCCGGCCGACGCTTCGAGGCAGATAAACGCGTCGATCTTCGGAACGTCTTTGGCCGTCAGGTAGTGTGCGGTCCGGTCAAAGGCATTGCCTGAGTCGCCATTGATGTTGAACACCTCAACTACCTTGATGCCCGGGCGATCGGAAAACACATCCTTGTAGCCTTTCAGACGTTGGTCCAGGTTGGTCTGCGGCATGGTGTAGAACACGACGTTACCTTGGCCGTGCAGCTTCTCAACCACCCGCTGTCCTCCAATCTGCCCCGCCTGCAGATTGTTCGTACCTATGAAGTACAGCCTCTTGCTCTGCGGGGCGTCGGAATCTATGGTGATGACTGGAATGCCGGCATTAATCGCATCGTCGATGGGGGCTTTCATCAGCGCCGCATCAGCAACCGAGACCAGGATGCCCGCAGGCTTGAGTGCAAGCGCGGTCCGAAACTCCTGTACTTCTGCCTGGGGGTCGTAGTTGTCGGGTCCGCGAACGTCTGATTTGACCCCGTACAGAGCAGCAGCTTTCTCAAGCCCGGCGCGAGCTGTCTGCCAGTAGGGCAGCTTGGAGTTCACGGTGACGAGAATGTAGCGCTCAGAATTGTCGTGACGCGAACAGCCAGCCAGCCAGAAAACCGTCACGGCTATAGAAGTCAGCAGGGTGTACTTCACAACAGCTTTCATGTTCACCTCGCTGGTCAGAAGATCGCGTTTAGGATGCCCTCCGGCCACACCCTTACAGGGGTACCGCAAATCATCCGGCTCGCGGCGAAGCCGAATTGTACCTCCCAGGCCTGGGAGAGGAAAAGCGTAATTCTTCGTCCGAGCCTGGATCCTAGCGCCGCGCAGAACTGGCGCCCGGCGATCCAGTGAACTGGAGGTGCTTAGCTTAATGCAATACCCTCCTTCAGAGTAGATTTGCCACCAGTAGCCTGCGTCGTGAGTTCGCCGATATGCGCCGCATAGCCACTCTAATGTAGCAGCCAATACCCCGCAGTCCGTCTGGTAAAAAAAGGAATGCGGGGCCCAGCTCCTGATGTGGAGTATCCCTCCCAGGCCTCCTAGTTGCAGGCCGATAGCACGACCGTCACCTGACCGTGTGAGGTTCGTCACCGACCCCAGGGTCAGGCTTAAGTTGTCATAGGTAGGACTGGTCAATGTCTCTGCAGGGTTATGCCCGCAATTGCTGGAGGGTCATCACAGGTGCGCATTTTCACCACCTCCTTGAGGCGGCCGATCGAGGAGAGTGAGCACTACGCGGGGTCGAACACCCAGCTTGCACTATGACGAGCCAGAAGAGTGGTACCTGGCACCAGTCCGACATCTTCAGCCACGGTCACGATTGAAGGCGCCCAGGTGACGATCGATGAGATGAGTCGCTAGGGAAAGTTGAAAGGAATGTGGAAGTATGAAAGAGAATGTTTCCAGCCTCGATGCAGAACGAACTGCTTACCTGGAAGGACTAGTCAACCAGGCCAGAGCGGCGGCGGCTGTATTTACCCAATACTCTCAGGAGGACGTCGATCGCATTGTTAAACCGATGGTCTTGGCGGGATTAGAGCAGGCTCAATATCTCGCCCGCTTGGCGGTTGAAGAAACCAAGCTCGGGGTTCTGGAAGACAAAGCCATTAAGAATGCGGTGGCCACAGAGTTTGTCTACAACTACGTCAAGGACAAAC
>CAZDYZ010000766.1:0-1776 GCA_964509525.1 uncultured Acidobacteriaceae bacterium | reverse complement strand
GCGCTGAAGGCGCTGGCGCGGCGGAGTGCCTGTCTTCAGCCGGCACCCACGCAGCCCCAGCGCCTTCAGCGCTTCTCCCAGGAGCACTGCCGGCGGTTCGCCGCTGCGTCCCGCGGGATACTGCTGCTCACCACAGTGGATAAGCCCGTTCAGAAATGTTCCTGTGGTGATGACGACCGCTTGGGCGGCAACTGTGCGGCCATCGCGCAGTTTGATGCCATGGACGATGCGGGGAGTCTCGAGTTTCGAGTTTCGAGTTTCAACAACAGCAGATCCCTCGACTCCGCTCTGTCGAAGGGGCGGTATCGCTCCGCTGGGGGCGAAAACGTTGTTACTTGAAACTTGAAACTCGAACCTTGAAACTGCCGCAGTCAGATTTTCTACGATCAACTCTGCAACTTCGGCCTGCTTGATCTTCAGGTTTGGTTCCGACTCCAGCATCTCACGCATCTTCAGGCGATATTGCTGCTTGTCGCACTGCGCACGGGGCGACCACACCGCTGGGCCGCGCGAGGTATTCAGCAGGCGAAACTGGATACCGACGGCGTCGGTTACCTCGCCCATGATGCCGCCCAGAGCGTCCACCTCGCGCACGAGATGCCCTTTGGCGATACCGCCCACGGCCGGATTGCATGACATCTGGGCGATGAGGTCGAGGTTGAGGGTGTACAGCGCAGTCTTCAGGCCCATTCGCGCTGCTGCCATAGCAGCCTCGCAACCAGCGTGACCCGCACCAACCACCACAACGTCGTAGATTTCCGTGAATTGGTACAAAGGCGCACTACTCCACAGGCCGAAGAAAAATCAGCCTAAGTCGCTTTTATTTTAGCCAACCTTGATCTTTTCCACACCCGGCTGCAACAAAAGAATATGCAGTGAACTCTCATGGAGTTCTCTGACCTGCACTCGGCGATTCGCTCATGTTAGGCATGAAGAACCCTTGCCACTCATTGAGATACGGCAGTTCAAGGCGGACGATCGGCCAGGTAACTTGTCGGTGAACACAAACGCTGAGGCCGGGGTTCCCGAATGGCATCCCTTATCAACAGTAGCCCGATCTTTGGGCTCGAGGCGCATCCATAAGCTGCTGTCCTATTCAGGATGGGATTCTCCCGGCGCGGCCAACTCCGCGAGCCGACCGACATTGGGTACTTCGAGATCCGGTTCCACCTGGGCCAACCTGGACGCTGCCGCCTGTTTCCCTTGCCTCCGGTTCACCCACACAGTGGCAATTCCGAGCGAACGCGCTGGTGCCACATCGTGATACAAGCTCTCTGCGACATGCAGCAGACGCTCACGAGGGATGGCACATCGTCGGAGTAGCTCTTCGAAGTTATTGAGCGATGGCTTGTAGCTTTGCAGCTGCTGTGCCGTGACTAACGCATCAAATCGCATTTCCAGTTTGGGCGCTGTGGCGGCGAAAAGGTCATCGTCGATATTGGAAAGCACAGCCAGTTTGTAACGGGCATGAAGCCGTCGTAGTCCGGCGACTGTATCGCCAAACGGCTGCCAACTAGGTATGGATTCCGCAAGACCGCTCGCGTCGTCATGACTAACCTCGACGTGCAATTCCCGCGCGAAGTCGCGGACAACGCCGGCCAGCACTTCGCGATAGCTGCGATAGCACCCCTCCTGCTGGTGCGGTTCGAACTCAGAGTACAGGCTGAGAATTCGAGCATCGCTAATGCCGCAGCCTTTTCCCTGCAGCATCGGACGTAAATATCCAAGTAGGCCAGTCTCCCAATCAATAAGCGTGCCGTAGCAGTCGAAGGAAAG
>CAZDYZ010000765.1:0-2183 GCA_964509525.1 uncultured Acidobacteriaceae bacterium | reverse complement strand
CACATGCCACAGAAGCGGTTGCCGACTCGGGTTTCGTATCCGCAAGTGCTACACACCACAAAAGGCTCCAATCTAGATAATCCTAAATGATGCGGGTTGTTCTACAAATCATCAGATGCCAAATTGGAGAGCCAGGAAGGCCCCGTGTCGCCAAAGGGAGAGCGGCTTGCACAGAAGTACAGGGACAAAAATACAGCATTCAGACAGGCAGGCAATGGCTGCGTTGGCCGCGTTCCCGCTCTGCTATTGATGGTTTCACTACTCAGGTACCGTGCAGGTCAACAGCTGACATATGGCGCTTCGCCCCCGAAGGGCCATAGAATGACTTGCGTTGAAACTGCTCTTGTAAGTAGGCTGCATGGCGAACAGTCGGCGAAAATCGAGTCCCGGAGCCTGAGGCCCAGTAATCCAGGAGATCCCGCATTAAGAACAACGGCAAAGCAAGGCAAGGGAAGGCAATCTCGCAGGCGCCTCCGCTGCAGTCTGGCGTGCGCACAAGCCAGGAAGGAGCCGGCATGGCAGATGCGCGCGAAGTGATGAACATCCGTCAGGCATCGCATTATTTGGGAGTCTCACCGGACACGCTCTACAAGTATGTTTCGGAGGAGTTGATTCCAGCGTTCAAACTTGGAAACCGATGGAAGTTCAAGAAAAGCATCCTCGACAGTTGGATGGAAGATAAGAGCCTGAGCAGCGAACCTCCACATTCTCGTAAAGTGGGAAAGCCAGCCACCGCCATAGCCGGTACAGACTGATTCTTACTTGCCGCGAATCGAGCACCCGCCGGCGTAGATAACGGCAGCGGAATAGTTGGGACGGCGCTCGAACACGAGAATGCACCTATAATTGTTCGCACCGTGCGACTACTCCCACCGATTTGCGGCCTTCTCCTTCTTCTTCCCTTTTCCTTTATTGCACTGGCGCAAGCTTCGCAAGGGGAGCCACGATCACTCGAGGTCGTCGTGCAACCGCCACAGACGGCGGTTGCAGGAGAGAATTTCAACTTCCCAACAGTGGCACAAGGTGGTTTTGCGCCGTACACCTGGCGGGTCGAGGGTGAACTTCCGGCGGGGCTCAAACTGCATCCGCACAAGGGGGGTATCTCGGGTGTGCCGACAACTCCCGGCGAGTATCGCTTCAAGCTCATCGTTACTGACTCCAACGTGCCTCAACAGCAGGCGGAGCGTGAGGTTGCCATCATCGTGATCGCGGGTCTGTCGGTGGACTGGAAACAGATTCCCAAGGTGGAGGGTAACGCCATTTCCGGATCAGCTGTGGTCTCGAACCAAACCGGACACGCCTTGGAAGTCACTGTTATCGTCGTGGCAGTCAACAGTATCGGCAGAGCCACCGCTTTGGGCTATCAACACTTCACACTGTCAGCACAGAAGGAAAGCCCGGTAATTCCCTTTGGCTCCAGCCCTGGCCTGGGAACGTATACCGTTCGGGCAGACGCCGCTGCACATCGCAAGAGTGGCCATTACATCTTTCGGGCAAGCAAGCAAACGGTGGATGCCCTGGACATTACCCAACATTGACAATATCGACCTGGCTTCCAATGGATCATGTCACCCGGCTAAAAAGGTGCGAACGCACTCTGATCGAGCGGGATCTTGATGGCTTCGTTGTCACCCATCCTGCGAACCTGCGCTACCTGTGCGGCTATACCGGCAGTAATGGTCTGCTGCTGTTCCTCGCCGGCCGTCGCTTCTTCCTAACGGATGGCCGGTACACGCAACAGGCACACGAAGAGGTGAGAGGCACCCGCGTGATGATCGTGAAAGGGGAGCTGATCGATGACGCGGCAAAGCTGATTGGCAGGCTGAATTCCGCCGCCGTTGGCTTCGAGGCCGAATACACTTCTGTAACCGCAGCCGAGCGCATGCGAAAGCTAGTCCATAACAAAATCGAGTGGAAGACAACTACTGGTTTGATCATGCGCCAGCGCATGGTTAAGGACGCCGACGAACTGAGGATTATCAGCGACGCAGTTAAGCTAGGCGCTGCCGTCTACGTAGAGTCGCTACCAGCGATTTGTCCTGGCGTTCGGGAAGCAGAAATCGCAAGCAGATTGGAGTATGCCGCAGTCCAGGCTGGTGCTGACGGCATGTCGTTTGGAACTATCGTGGCGGGAGGAAAGCGCTCGGCCCTGCCGCACCAGCGCGCCTCAAAGCAAAGAGTAC
>CAZDYZ010000764.1:0-6033 GCA_964509525.1 uncultured Acidobacteriaceae bacterium | reverse complement strand
GGCATAGGCTTCAGTATCGGTTTCGGAATGCTCTCGAAGTACACTATCGGCTTCTTCGTGCTGGGCATTGTCGCGGCATTACTTCTCACCGAGGCGAGGCACTACCTGACGAGCAAATGGCTGTGGCTCGGGGTAGCCATTTCGATGCTGGTATGGCTGCCTAACTTGCTTTGGCAAGTGCAACACAATTTCGTGTCACTCGATTTTCTCAGCCACATTCACGCGCGCGATATTCGCCAGGGCCGAACTGTTTACTTTCTCCCCCAGCAATTAGAGCTCACTGGCCTTCGTTTTCCGCTGGCCATGGCTGGGTTATATTTTTGCCTGCTTGTAGGTGACGGCAAGCGCTTCCGTATGCTGGGCTGGATGTACATCATTACTCTCCTACTGTTCACTCTTGCGAAAGGGCGCTGGTACTACATGGGACCTGCTTATCCCATGCTGTATGCCGCTGGGGCGGTGTGGGGCGAGCGCTGGCTGGGCATGATGAAGCGTAGCTGGGCTATGAAAATCCGCTGGGCGGTGTGGGCCGCACTGGTATTCGAAGTTGTCTTCACCACCGCATTCTGGCTGCCGACGGCACCGCTGAACTCGCGCTGGTGGTCCATCACCAACGAGGTACAGGGCGACTTCCGCGAACAGATCGGCTGGCGTGAACTGGTTCAGGAAGTAGCCAAGATTCGCGATTCACTGGCGCCTGGAGAAAAGGTACATCTCGGCATCATCGGCGCAAATTACGGCGAAGCCGGAGCCATCAACTTTTATGGACCTGAATATGCTTTGCCGCGCGCGATCAGTGGCGTGAATTCTTTCTGGTACCGCGGCTATGGCGATCCTCCGCCGCTGGTCCTGATCGTCATCGGCCTCAGCCGGAAGTTCGTAGACCAAAACTTCGAATCCTGCAGGCTGGCCGGTCAGATCTGGAATCAATATGGAATCAAGAACGAGGAGACGGTCGATCACGCTGACATTTTCGTCTGCGGTCCGCCGAAGGTGGGTTGGCCGGAGTTCTGGCGGGACTTCCGCTACTACGGCTGAGAATTGCTTCAGCCATGGCGGAATCGCGGCGAAGTCTCCGGGGATGCCACACCAGGTACCGAGCGGTCGCCAGCATAACCTCCGGACCTACGAAGTGACCCGAGATCGATATTCGGCTCAAGGTGAGCGATGGAAGCACTGGCGGAAGCACGCGCCGTGGCATCATCATTCCGTCAAATTCACAAGTGGTTTCGCGGCCTAGCTGCGTCACAGATTCTTGCAGCGACGATGGAGGATCTGGGGAGGCGGATGCCCAAGCCGCAAGTCGATCTGGCCATAATTGCAGGGAATATGACAGTGCGCCGGGCCGAGAGAACTGTCACAGAGGCCAAAAAGAAAACCAAAGAGAAGGACGAAAAAGGAAAGAATCGCGAAAACAAAGAAACGAAAGATAAGAAGCAGTAACTGAGCATTTTCAACCAGCCATCGGCGAAACGTGAAACGAGGACCCAGCTCAAGCCTGAATGAGAAGCGTGGGCCCCTGCGTCAACTTGCGCTGATGCACCAATGAAAAGTGGATAATAGCGGAGTTCCTGCTGCCAATGCCTGATCTTTCATCGCTATTGCTCAAAATCCCGGATGCATACAAGCCTCTAGCGGCGATTGGAATCGGTGCTTTCATACTAGTCTGCCTCGCTGTGTTCCATGGCGTTGGTCTCCACCGAATCCTTCTTCAGCACAAACGAGCTGAACGACGTCTGCGTTCTGGCAGGCCTCACGTATTGGCAGCCGCGTTTCTCTTCGGGTGGTCTGTCTTCCTAATGTTGCTTCTACATCTCGCAGAGATCTTTCTTTGGGCGTTCGCACTCCGACATCTAGGACTGATCCCACGCGTACAAAACGCGATCTACTTCTGTGCTAACGCTTATACAACCCTTGGTATGGGAAATTTAGATCTCGGCGAGCATTGGCGGACTATCAGCCCGATCATCGCTATCTCCGGTCTTTTCACTTTCGCGTGGACAACCAGTTCGTTGGTCGACATCGTGGGTGCCCATACTCGGCTTCTGGAACAGTTGGAGAACGAGCGCGAACGTGAGAGGGAGATGCGGATAACAGCCCGCAAAGCCGAATGGGAGGCTCTGACCAAAGAAAAAGACGCCGAGCGCGAAGCACGAGAACAGTCGAGGAAGCAACTGGCTGAGGCCAGTTTCCTTGAGCGGTGCAAGATCCGGAGAGAAGAAAAACTTAAGGTGAAGGCCCTTCGGGCAGCCGAGAGGGAAGAAGTCGCAGATATTCGCCGCAAGGAGGCTATGAACGAAGTCAAGCTGGGATCGAGCGATTCTGATGACCGTCCAGCTGAATAACGTTGGGTGATCGGATCGCCACGGCGCAAGCAACGGGAGTAACACCCGGGTCCGCTGTCCCGCTCATTTTGCACTTCCAATCTGCGCACCATGCTGTGCTTCACTGCATTATGCAGGGCGTCCTGGGCGGCTCGGGGAAAAACACAGTGCAATACCTTTGCAAAATGCGTTGTCCCATTCTCTTCCCTGACTCGATGCTGGCGTCATGCTGTTTGCCAGACTCTCAGCAGAGACTCTTGATGGCTGCCACCAAGCCCAAGTAATCAAGCTTGGATGAGTGCCGTTGGTGCGACAGCGACTCCGCTGGCAAATCTCGTCGTGCCGATCTCATCCCATCCGCACGCTCTTTCTCCTGGAGTCTTGGATCTGCCCACGCAAGTGTTGAAGTCCTTCCTGGGCTGCTGCCGCGATGGTTGCCGGAAGCCTTGCTCTCGACGCCATTTGCTTAAGCGCCTTTTGTCTAGCTGACCAAAAAACTTGAACGAATACCCCAGCGCTGCGTGAGAGGATCCCCACAAATTAGATTGCATATAGTTGTAAACTGTCGATTCGGCAAATTCCCACACTCTACATCCCAGAAATTAAGGGCGCGCGCCTGGGGAGATCCAGACTCACTAATCGAAACTCGACCGCGGAAGTAGCTTTCGTCTGCTGGAAAGCTGCGCTCGTCCACGATCGTGGCATCCAAATCTGACTCGGCGGCTTCCTAGAGAAGGAATGGACCACCGGGCCGGACATCGCCTGCATTGGTACATCATCTGCAACCCAGGCAATATTCCTCTATGGCAAACACTCCTCACCAAGGCTATTTACCTGAGTTCGGCTCACGAATGCCATCTTTCCGTTCTTTTCCTCTCTCACTGTGCGAAGCCACCCGCAACCACCGGGCAGCTGTAGGCCCAGCTCTGCCGGCATCACAGACTCCTCCCGCATTGGTACTAGTTGTCCTTTTGACCAGCGGTAGGTTTCCTGGCGATAACAAATCGGACACTCCTCTTTAATGTAGGAGACCACGGTGTGGGTTTTCGGATCGGGACGTGGATTGGTGAGCTGGGACAACTGTTTTGATAAAACGAAACGCCCCGTTTTCTGGTTGTACAGCCATACACAGTAAGATGCGTTGCCCTGCTTGAATGCGGTCTCCAACAAAAGATCTCCATACCCATCGAAGTTGTAATCTGTGGTATCCAGCGTACCAAGCGGACTTTCACGTGGTACCGGTTCGGGAGTGCACACTTTCAATGCCTGCACTTGTTTCTGGGCCCGGTATACCAAAAGCTCCAAAATCTTGCCGCTGCTGGGGTCAAGGCCCAGTTCAACACCGTACCCCGCCAACCCCGGTATTGGATAGCCGGTTACCTTCCGGGCCGTCTGTTGTGGCGCCTCTGCGTCTGTCTTGGTGGTGAGGAAAAATGCCGCAGCAAGCATCTCAGCGACAATGACTATTATGGTTGCAATCCGAAACATTTGCTTCAACCTCACCTTGAGTTGAGAGCCCTCCCAGACCCGGGTCCCTCGTGCTGGAATGTGAGCCGGTTCGCTGGGAGAGCATACGAGAAAGCTCACCTCAACTACTCCGCCCGACGATACCAACCGAGTCACCTTCGTCGGTGATGGGCGTCACCTATCGTAGAACGACAGTTACCGGCGCCGACGCGAAATGCCCGCTTCTCAGCAACGCGGCTTCTAATTTAATTTAGACCGTACTCGCGTCCTGAAAGGCAACGAGTGATGAGACCCAGCACAAGGTCAGACAACTCGAAGGCAACTGCTTTCGAAGTGTTGGCTTGATGCCTCGTCGGGAAGAGGCTTTTCATCTTCGTAACCCAACTAGGATTATTGGCTGACAGCATCGTGCCAAAGCCGTCAGACCACGAGGTCTTATAATGGTCGCTAGAGCAAACTCATCAAGTAGCCATTGTCCTCCAATATCAGAGAATCAGGAAGGCGCCATGCGACTCGTCACTTTTCGCCGTCAGGGCCTGGAGGAGATCGGAGCCTTTGTCGATGAGGACCGGAAAATCGTAAGGTTGCGAGCCGCCCACGAACTGCAGACCGGGCACACCAGCCATCATCTGGACAGTATGCTGGCGTTCCTGCAAGGCGGTGTGGCCGCACGGGACACGGCCCTATCCGCACTGGAGTTCGCTCTCTTCCGCAGCCCAGACGAGATCTTGGTCGAGCGTACAGAAGTCGAACTGCTGTCCCCTGTGCCGCGGCCGGAATCCATCCGTGAATTCATGGTGTTCGAGCAGCACATCATCAACTCGTTGCGACGATTTGCCATGCCTCGCTGGCTTGGCGCGCTAGACGAGTGGTTGGACAGCACCATTGGGCGAAAGGCTACCGCCGCCTATCACCTGAACCGCCTCTGGTATGAGCGGCCTATTTATTACAAGGGTAACTCCTTTAGCGTAGTGGGAGACGGTGCCTGCGTGACCATTCCCCACTACTGCCACGCTATGTTTGACTGGGAACTTGAGTGCGGCATCTTTCTGTGCAAACGAGGACGCGACATCCCACAAGAGGACGCTCGCGATTACATTGGCGGCTACACGATTTTCAACGATTTCTCCGCTCGCGATATCCAAGCCAGGGAAATGGGAGGGCGGCTCGGTCCCGCCAAAGGGAAGGACTTTGACGGCGGCAACGCGATTGGTCCCGCGTTGGTCACGCCGGACGAAGTCTTCAATCCTTACAATCTGGTCATGCGCGCCCGCATCAATGGCGAAGAAGTCTCGTACGGGCACACCAAGGGAATGTATTGGACGTTCGAGGAGATTATCGCTTATGTCTCGCAGAGCGAAACCCTCTATCCCGGCGAGTTTTTTGGCTCCGGCACCGGCACGGTTCGTGAGTCCGGAAAACATCGCCGTTGCTGCGGACTGGAGATGGGGCGCTTCCTGAAGCCCGGTGACACCGTTGAGCTCGAAGTGGAACGCCTGGGAACCCTAACCAACTACATCGTGGCCAAAGAATAATATCGCGCACATTGCGAGCACAGGACAAGTATGGCTCGACAACTCATTGACATCTCTGCCCCCCTGGAGAATACGGTTCCTGCTGACCCGCCGCTTTATCGCCCCAGGATTACCTACGTTGATCACCAGGCTTCAATGCCGCAGCTGCTCAGCATTTTCCCGGGACTGACCAGACAAGAACTGCCCGATGGAGAAGGATGGGCAATTGAAACCGCGGAGCTGATTACTCATAACGGCACTCACCTTGATGCACCCTATCACTTCGCATCCACCATGAACCACGGCGAACGCGCGATCACCATCGACGAGGTTCCGTTGGAGTGGTGCTTCCAGCCCGGCGTGAAACTGGACTTCCGCCACTTTCCCGACGGATACGTTGTCACCGCCACCGACGTGGAGGCTGAACTCCGGCGTATCCGCCATGAACTAAAGGCGCTCGAGATTGTGGTGATCAACACGCGGGCTGGCAGCTGCTATGGTCGGGATGATTACGTCAATTCCGGCTGCGGCATGGGCCGCGAAGCCACTCTGTACCTGCTGGAGCGCGGCGTGAGGCTGACAGGCACAGACGGATGGAGCTGGGATGCCCCCTTCGTATACACTGCAGCGCGCTATCGGCAGACCGGGAATGCCGCTTTGATCTGGGAGGGACACAAAGCCAGTAGGGAGATCGGCTATTGCCACCTGGAGAAGCGGCACAATCTGGA
>CAZDYZ010000763.1:0-1570 GCA_964509525.1 uncultured Acidobacteriaceae bacterium | reverse complement strand
GAAAGGCCCGGCGCAGGGCAAGTAATGTAGTTACCACTCGTCCCAGGCTGGCATGGCGGCTGCCCGCCCACTTAGGTTTTGGCTGCCTGCTCAGTGGCGTGAGCAGCGCCACGCTGCTGACGTGCTTGAATTTCGATGTACACGTTGATCAGCGACACAGCCGCGGGCGTGACGCCCGGAATGCGGCTGGCCTGGCCTAGAGTGAGGGGTCGGACACGCGTCATCTTCTCCCGCATTTCGCCCGAGAGACCGCTCACCTCGCCATAATCGAACCAATCGGGAATGACGCGCTGTTCCGCCTTCTTCAGCCTCTCGATGGCTCTTGCTTGCTGGTCAAGGTAGCCCGCGTATTTGATTTCGGTTTCGACCGACCTCAATTCGTTGCGGACGGCAGTTGTAAGTTGCCGGGTAGAGTTAGCCTCCAAGCCTGCATTTCGCTGCTCCTCGCCCGCGAAGAATCCGGGCATCATTCTCGCAAGTACGGGCGCAAGGTGCTCGATCTGCACTTCGGGACGCTTCAGCAGTTGGGACAGTGTCAGGCCGAGGCAACCTTCGACTTTCCAGTTTGGCGCTTCGAATTGCTGAGACACAGACCCCTCGGTTGCACTCCCTGCGGCCGCCCTGCTCGGGATGACAGGACCGAGAGAAGGCATTCCGGTCGGCGTAACATCACTATGCGCCCTGTCAGCCTCTGTGGGTTTGGCGCCACCGTTGTCGACAACTGACAGCTGATAACTAACAACTTCCTCCAACATCTCTGGGTTCACACGTGTCTTTTCCAGCAACTCGCGCATTGCTCTCAGGCGCTCCTGCTTGGCTAGAAAATCGGCCCAAGCTGCATCCTTAATCATTCCCACACGCCGGCCGTGCGGCGTAAGCCGGCGATCGGCGTTGTCGATACGCAGGTGCAGGCGGAACTCAGCTCGCGAGGTGAACATGCGATAGGGTTCGTTGGTCCCTTTGCTGATGAGGTCGTCAATAAGGATCGCGGTGTACGCCTCGGTGCGATCGAGAATGAGCGGCCGCTCGCCCTTGACCTTGAGCGCGGCGTTGATGCCCGCCATGATGCCTTGGCACGCGGCCTCCTCGTAGCCGCTGGTGCCGTTGATTTGACCAGCGAGATAGAGACCTGCAATCTTCTTGGTCTCCAGGGTGCGCTGCAACTCCGTCGGGTCGATCGAGTCGTACTCGATAGCATACCCTGGGCGCAGCATCTCGGCGTGCTCGAGGCCGGGAATCGACTTGATAATCGCGAGCTGTACATCAATTGGCAGTGAGGTACTCATGCCGTTCACGTAGATCTCATACGTGTGCAATCCCTCAGGCTCGAGGAAGAGCTGGTGCGTTTCTTTGTCAGGAAACTTGACGATCTTGTCTTCGATCGACGGACAATAGCGCGGGCCGATAGACTGGATTTGTCCGCTGTACATCGGAGAGCGGTGGACGTTCTCGCGGATGATGTGGTGTGTTTCCGGCGTGGTGAACCCGATGTAGCAAGGCACCTGTTTGCCATGGTGCGCCACCCGCCGGGTGCGGAAGCTGAACGGCGTGGGGTCCGCGTCGCCGGGTT
>CAZDYZ010000762.1:0-5912 GCA_964509525.1 uncultured Acidobacteriaceae bacterium | reverse complement strand
GCACCGGCGCGCATTCCGAAGAAGATCGCGATGATCAAAGAGGTCGCGCCGCCACCACCGAGCTTCAACGGCCTTGTGGGAGGCGTTCCGGGTGGAATTCCTGGCGGAGTGCTGGGAGGTGCAATCGGTGGAGTCCTGCATTCTATCCCAGCCCCCCGTATGTCAAGCCCTGCTTCAAAGGCAGTGCAACCGCAGCGGGTGCGAGTATCGCAAGGCGTTACTGAAGGACTGCTTATCCATAAGGTGAAGCCAATTTATCCGCTTGTTGCTCGTGAAGCACGCATCCAGGGCCCTGTCATCCTCAAAGCGACCATTGCTCGAGACGGCAGCGTAAGGGATCTCCAACTCGTCAGCGGCAATCCGCTGCTGGTTCCGGCCACAATTGAGGCGGTCAAGGACTGGAGATACAAGCCGTACTTGCTCAATGGTCAGCCCGTCGAAATAGAGACCAACATCACGGTGAACTTTACTCTTGGATGAGATGGGTCCCAAAATCGCCGACAGAGCATTGGGAACGAGACCATGTTAAGGGTAACGAGACTGTCGGCCTAAGTGAAACGGCCCTTGCTCTGGTCTGGCTGGAGACAGCTCGGCGGAGCGCTGCCCGTTCTTGGGATCGCTGATGGTGTTTTTCCTGCGTACGATGCCGTACGGGCATCAACCAGACTTCAGGCGGCTGGCACGCGAACTCAAACTTTCGAGCTAGTCGAGAATCCCATCCACGACCAATATGCGCAGGCATTCTAGGAATTACCCGTTAGTCCGCAAACCCCAAACCGTGATGCCACATCACGTTGTGAGTTCGGATTCGGCGAATTGGCCAGCTCTCCATCACACGTGTTTGTCCGGTTCCAGCTAGTGCAATCTTGCCACCCGATTGCCTAACTCTCGATTGAGCGACCGGTGCTTACGGTGTCGGGGGCCGAGTAGCCGATGCTCAGTGAGCGACCGCGCCCGCTATTCCAAGGACCATGGCCTCTTCCTTCGGTAGTTTTCTCCTGCATATGCGGGAAACATGAGCTTAGGTGCCAGCCACCTCAAGGATTGAGACTGAAATGCTCAGCGAAACCGTCGGCGTTCATGGGGCAGCCCGGCACCGTTTTGAAAACCGAGTCTGTTCCTTCCGGAAACTCTTGGTAAGAAGCGGTTGACCACTGTCCTCGCCACATGCAGTCCACGGGTCGGCGTGGTCAATGGCCGAGGCATTCTGTCTTTCAGTAGTAATCGCACGTATTAGCGAATCGGCGCACCAGCGCTGAGTGTCCTCCTTCTTGGTGCGATCAAGGGGGTGCGCCTGTTTCGGTTCTGACCAGGTCGACATTAAGTAAAACAATATCACTGCGTTGTGAGTCAATTCTGGCACCGGAACAAATTTTCAAATCTTGCGAAAAGGCAAGATCAGCCATACAATCGTGCCCGCCTTCGTAATCAAGAAAAGGAACGTCCAGCATATGAAGCTGCAGAGGATTTCCATTGTTCTCATTGTCTTAGCATTTGCCTCGGTGAGTGCTGCTCAGTCCAACGCCGACAAGATCAAAGCAGCCGAAGCCGCCGCCGAGTCCTGGCTGAAGTTTGTGGACTCCGGTGACTATTCGCAAAGCTGGGTTGAAGCCTCTTCTCTTTTCAAGGCAGCAGTAACCGAAAAGGAGTGGGAACGACAGCTCCAGGGGGCACGCGGCCCGTTGGGAGCGTTGTTCGACAGAAAGCTGAAGTCGGCGGAATACAAGACCACACTGCCCGGAGCGCCAGACGGCCAATATGTCGTCATCCAGTACGACACCAGCTTTGCCAACAAGAAGTCTGCGGTGGAGACAGTGACGCCCATGCTGGACAAACACGGCCAGTGGCGAGTATCCGGATACTTCATCCGGTAACTTCACTAAAACACGACCTACACGCGTTACTGGCTGTGCGCAACCAGCCTGTGGACATGCAACATCTCCGCGGGTTCGTTGGTGTTGCGACGCTTCCAGGCGTGTATTGGAAGCGTGGTCTTTTGACCAAAGTGGCAATATGGTTGAGTCGCCAGTGGAAGGCAAAGCCTATGGTCATGAGCTCGTTCGGGAGATCACAATGTGAAACCAGCACACACGGAGGAAATATATGGAGAAAAGTGGGGAAAGTATGGAGAAAATAAAAATCGAGCAGCACACTTTTATGGGGACTGTCTGGCTGGCCGCATGGCTCTTTACAATCGGATTTCTACACTTGGGCTTTTGGAAGGGTATTCTCGCCATTGCGCTGTGGGCGTATTTTATCGGTCTCCACTTTAGTTCCCTAACGCATTGATAACTAACCGCCCTTGTCCGCAATTTACTATCTACGTGGGAACGAAAGACAGCAGAGCCAGGCCCGCCGGGTGAGGGAGTTCCAATGACATTAACAACTACAACGAATCGGCGACCCCGCCAAAAGCAGAGGTAAGAATTACCAAACTTTGACCGAGACGATGGGGAAAACGATGACTCTTGTCGTTTCTGCTGCGACCTGGGTTGGCGGGCTTACCAAAGATTCCGCACCAGGCTTCCATGAAAAAACTGCAATGTAGCTGGTCAGTTCTACGCGGGCACTGGAGGGTGCGGCGGCCAAATCCTTTTGCTTCTTTAGATTACTGATCGATCTATGTTGGCACGAAAAATGCGGGCCGTTCCCAGGGAAAGCGGAGGCAATGATGCCGTACCTACGCCTTTACTCGCGAGACCTTCCGATCACCGGGAAGCGTATTATTGCGGAAAGGTTGATCGACATCACGATACGAACCTTTCACCTTCGTCCCCAAGAGCGCAATCAGGTAACAATTCAGTTTGTTACCTTGCCCCGGGAACATGAAGTCCGTAGTTTCTCCAAGACAGACTTTATGCTCGAAGTAATCGGGCATAATCTGACCGAGGGCACAAAGGAAGCATTCAGCGAAGAGGCCGCCGCTATGCTAGTCGATTGGACGCCCATAACGCCAATGACCCACTTCGCACGTCTGATGCACGTAGCAGCGAGAACGCGCAAGAAGATTGCCTTCCAGTTCAATGAACTCAGTCCGGCGGTTAGCGAACCATTCGTCGAGAATTCAGAGCACTGGACCGCTTGATCGACATTGTCGGAGTACCCGTTAGCAACCACTTGCTCAGCTCTCAACATTGACAGGGTACTTTACAGGTTGGTGCCTGCCAATTCAGCAAGAAACCCTGAGCGCGGACTTCGTAAAGCGATTCGACTGTACCTTTCCTATTGACCGGGTCCCCGTCAGATACTAGCTAGTTCCCGTGTCGTCTTTCCGACTGAAACAGCATCCCCATAGAGGACCTCCAAATCCGAGCCATCACCCTGTACACCTTACTGGTACACGTTGGATGCCGGCTGGTTGGGATGCAGCGGAGTTGAGGCGTCGATGAAGAAGAAACTCACTGCACAAGCGCTGCAAGAGATTGGCAGCCAGCCTCGCAAATCTGCCGCTGGTGGCGCACCTGCGTATCCGGGATTGCAGTCATCGGGGCCGCAGAATTTTTTCGCAAACGCCAAGTGGCTGGTATGACGGTTAAAGCGGGCAGGCGATTTTGCGAGGTCGGGCAGCGAGACAGTCTCCGTGGTCGAGGAAAGCCGCTTGACAAATTTTTGACGAAAACTTTGCAGAACTCTGACATATTGGGATTAAGTCGAGGTTATAAATGCACCCTGAAACTTCGGGGAGGCAAGGCCCGCAGCTCCGTAGCTTCCCTGAGCACCATCTGATTGTCGCTTATTCGCTCGAAGCCCCCGATGCGCCCACTTCGAGAATAGGCTGACATATGACAGTGCCTAAGTGTCCAGTCTGTGGTCGTGAAGCCGTGGAGTCGAGCCAGGAACAAACACCCTCAGTTTGCCGATCGATGCTTACGAACGACCCTGAGTTTATCGTTTGTCACTGTATCGATAGTCATAGGTTTGTTGTGACATCGAGAGAGGCCACTCTCACAGCCCCCGAAGCCTGCTGCCCATAAACCCGTGACGCAATGCTTTAAAGTCCTGTCATCGGAGCGGAGGAGATAGATGCCTGGAATCTGCTAAGTCGAGTTTCCCTACGCATTTGTGCCTGCCAGGGACGGCTACAAACCTGAACCGCTCGCCCGGGTAGGGAAAGACAAGCCCCGGACTAGCCTTGAATTTGGTCATCCCTTCCGAGACAACCAGGCTTTCTCGCCAGCCTGCGATAAGACCTTCCGATGTAGCTGTTAATGCGTCGGTGATTTGGGCGAACGGGCATCTCATGCTAGGCTGGGCTTCGAAGCGCGTCAACGAGCCTTGCTTCTCAGGTGCCTGGACTCTTCAAGACAATTGCACAACTAGGCTCTTGCAGAGCAAACCGTCTGACTGTGGCTGCGGGATACACTATTACACAGCATCCCGCACGATATCGATATTCATCGGGACTGTCATCCTCCTCCATCAGAATCTCTGTATTTACTGTTCCTGGCGAAGCGTGTTCCGTACGGACGCTTGACTGCTGGAAGCGGGCTGGCCTCTTTGACCGGGTAGTGAATGCAAACCTTGGTTCGATCCCAGCCACGTCCAGCAAATATTCCTGTAACCGAATCTATTGTTAAGACACGATCCGTGAAACTGCGGCCCTGACATGAATCTGCGTAGTATCAAGGAGGGGAATTCCAGCTACCGAATCGCCGCGCAGGATCAACGGCAGCTCCGTTCCACCAAGAATCACACCTTCCACGCGGTCACGCTGTATCTGAATGGCGATGATCTCCTGCAAGCGCTCGCGTGTTTCCGGCAGGAAAGTACCTTTCACCAGCTCGTTAACGTACTTGTCGTGGATGTACACTTGTTCTTCCTCTGACGGAGGGACAACCGTTATACCGTGCCTTTCAAATAGTTCCGGGTAGAATCGACCACTCATCGTGAATCGTGTACCGAGCAGGCTTACCGTCTTCAACCCTTGGGTTTTCACTTCCTGGCACGTTGCCTCCACAATGCTGATGAGCGGGAGTGGGGAGAGGCGACGGACATCGTTAAAGACGATGTGCGGAGTGTTGGCCGACAACAACGCAAAGTCTGCACCCGCATCTGCGAGCTTTCGAATCGCCCCAACGAAGTATTGCGTGAGTTGGCGCAAGTCGTTGGACCCGAGCAGGCGCAGTGCCCTATCGACATCGAGGCTGTTAATGATTATTGAAGGATAACTCCCGTCCCCTACCTTCATACGATAGAGAGCGATGATAGAGCGGTAATAGTCGATGGTTGATTCCGGTCCGAGCCCACCTACGATTCCAAGTGTTTTCATGATGTCTACGTCCGCTTGAAACAAAGTGGCGCGGAAAGCCCCAAGTTAGGCCTTCCGGTGAACCGGGTGCTCCTCTCGGCGTCCGCCGAGCGCTATCCAGCTCTAGCTTTGACTATGGCATTACAGTTCCTCGGGTTCCTGGGTGGCCGTCAATAGGATCAAAGCGACTGTGGCGCCGTTGGCAAGAAGCTGTTGAAGATAGCAACTGAATAGTACCGAACTGCGCCAGAAGATGGAATTTCCACAAGCTTCGACTCTCAATGTGGCAGGCTTTGGGAGTGCCAGGATGATGGGTAGCAGCATACACGTTCGCATTGTTAGACGGAATAAAAGCGCAATTGTTGGATTGGTTCTTGGGTGTGGGCATGTTCGGAATGATGGCTAGCAGGTTTTCCAGTCAGCCTCCTCGATTGGTGCCGACAGTATGAGAGCTGTTCCAATGCTGAGATTCTTGACTATCGTGCTGTCTCTTTTTTCGTCTTGCGTGCCAGGGCGAGACGAGCCTTTTGCCAACCTTATTGCCCTCGCCAGCTGGTGGACGCAGCTAACGAATTGACGCGCGGTAACAGTCGTCAGTACCATCAAATCGCCATTGCAACAGCACCGAGGGACATGATCGACACAACCATCTCGCACTACCGCA
>CAZDYZ010000761.1:0-2329 GCA_964509525.1 uncultured Acidobacteriaceae bacterium | reverse complement strand
CCAGAACGGTTCTTGGGGAGGCGCGTCGCAACCCATAGTCACGCTTGAAATTGGAGGAGGACGAAACATGCGCGAATTGAGATTTACCGCACTGACCACGATCGCCTTGGCGATAATATTCACCTTAGCTGGCTGCGTTTCGCAGCAGACCTATGAAGCGCAAGTGGCGAAGACCGACGCGCTCCAGCAGAAGTACGACCAGCTCAACCAGCAGATGTCGTCGGAAATAAACGCCAAAGAGATGCACATCGAACGGTTACAAAACGCCCTCAGGATCACGGTCAACGATCAGCTGCTGTTCCCCTCAGGCGACTGGCAAATGCCGGCCGACGCGCAGCAGAGCATGGCTAAGATCGCCAAAATCCTGGCACCAATGCAGCAAACCAAAATCGTTGTGAACGGCTACACCGATAACGTACCCATCGGCCCCGGACTGATGCGCCAAGGTGTCACCAGTAACCTGATCCTGTCACAGAAACGGGCCGAAAACGTCGCGCAGTTCATGATTTCGCAGGGCGTCAATCCAAGCCTTGTTTCGACACAGGGGTATGGCGACGCGGACCCGGTTGCCCCTAACGACACCGCAGACGGCCGCGCTCAAAACCGGCGCGTGGAACTTACGCTGGCGGGTTCAGGCAACTGAGGGCGGGTTCGGGACGGCCAGGGTTAGCGAAAAACCCTGGCCGCATATCCGACGGGCAAAGTCATGATCTTTGCCCCGGCGAGTCCGTGGGTTCGACCTGCCACGGCCATCGCTGGTTCAATTCCACGAACAATGCCCAGCTCAGGAACGTCCGCACAAAGACCAGCAGTCCCAAACCAACGATGTTGGCAATTGTGGGATCGAGGGCGACGGTGCGGACGATATCGGCTGCGACCAGGATGTTGAGGCCGAGCAGTAGCGCTTTGTCCAGAACCTTCTTGTATTGGTTGTAGGTCTCATCGCTGGCTCCGCGCACAAGGAACCTGATAGTGCCCACCGCCACGCCAGCGATGATTATCACCACCGCCAGGAATTCGATGCCCTTGGTCGCGATTTCGATAAGAAGCCTGAGAACCTCTCTTATCTCGCTTTGCATTCTCGCCCCTTGGAAGCTGGCGACTCCTGAAATCTAGTTGGCTTGGATTTGGGTAATCTTGGATCCCTCGATGCCGACGCCGCCCATCAGCCCCTGCTGATTGAAGACGAAGGCGTAGACGTCCGAACGCAAGTTAGTGGTAGTTAGCGATCGCGCGAAGCCTTCATCGACCACCACAACACTCGGGCCAGTTCCGATGGCCCAGCCGCCGCTCTGGTTCAGGTAGTCAAGCGCCGAGTTGGTCATGAAGAAGAGCGCATATCCGAACTGCTTGACCCCGGCCTGAAAGCCGTAGGAAGCGGCGGCGGTTCGGTAGTATCCAACCGTGCGGCCGTTTTCCCGCAGCGCTCCGAAACCGAACTGCGCGCCGATTAGAAAGGCGCCTTTCTTGATATCGGGAAAGACCAGGATCCCCTTCGCCTTGGCACCCAGTTCACGGGCCTTGTCATTGTGCGCGTAGAGGCTGTTAAGCGCGGCCCTGACGTTTTGATCGATCTGAGACGCGCTGGGGGCGAGAGGAGCGCTGGCTTGCGCAAAAGCTGGTAATGCCAAGCCGAGAGCCAGCGCGATTTGAATTGATAAGGTCAGGATTGATCGTTTCAACGGACCAGTTCCTCCCTCAAGTTTCGCACAGAGTTCACCAGCGAAACGTGGGTAAATGCCTGCGGAAAATTGCCGAGCAGCCGACCAGCTACTGGATCGTATTCCTCCGCGAGCAGCCCGACGTCGTTGCAAAGCGAGACCAGTCGGTCAAAAAGCTCTCGCGCCTCGCGATGCCTTCCCATCAGCGTAAGGTTATCTACTAACCAGAAAGAACAAGGAAGAAAAACACCTTCGCCAGGCGGGAGTCCGTCAACTCCCGCCTCGGTGCGATATCGGAGCACCAGACCGTGGGAAACCAGCTCGCGCTGAATGGCCGCAACAGTCGCCACGACGCGTGGATCATCGGGGGGAAGGAAGCCAACCATCGGAATCATGAGAAGCGCCGCATCAAGCGTATCGCCTCCATAGTACTGCACAAACGCGTTGAGCTGCCGGTTGAACCCGTTCGCGCAGACATCGCGATGGATACGGTCTCGTATCTTGCGCCAACGCGTCAGCGGCCCGGTTTGAAAACCTTCTTCGAGGGCCTTAACGGCCCGATCGAGTGCCACCCATGCCATTACTTTGGAATGGGTGAAATGACGACGAGGTCCACGTATTTCCCAGATGCCATCGTCCGGTTGATTCCAGGCCTTTTCCAGGTTGTG
>CAZDYZ010000760.1:0-3271 GCA_964509525.1 uncultured Acidobacteriaceae bacterium | reverse complement strand
GATGGAGTTTCTGGATGGCTTGACTTTAAAGCACCGTATCGCCGGGCGGGCGCTGGAGATGGAGACACTCCTCTCGCTGGCCATCGAGATTGCGGATGCACTTGATGTTGCGCATGCAGCCGGAATCATCCATCGGGATATTAAGCCCGCGAACCTTTTCATCACAAAGCGCGGTCACGCCAAGGTTCTGGACTTCGGCTTAGCAAAGTTGGACGAGACTTCACCGGATCAGGTTACCGAGCAGCAAATCACGAGTCCGGGGAGCGTAGTAGGAACGGTGGCGTATATGTCACCGGAGCAGGTACGAGGGAAGGAACTCGATGCGCGAACCGACTTGTTCTCATTTGGGATCGTGCTCTACGAGATGGCAACCGGGCAGCTGCCGTTCCTAGGAGAGACGTTTGGTACTACCTTCGAGGCGATCCTGCACCACGAACCCGTGGCACCAGTGCGGCTCAACCCCGCAGTGCCGCCGAAGCTGGAAGAGATCATTGTCAAGGCGCTGGAAAAGGATCGTGACGTGCGTTATCAGGTCGCATCGGAGATGCGCGCCGATTTGAAGCGGCTAAAGCGCGACACGGAATCCGGAAAGTCAGCCGCCAGAGAGACCGACGCCTTTCCACAATCGAGTAGAGAGGTAACGCCTCTGCGCAGGCCGTCGCACAACTTTCAAAGAGTAGCTCTTCTTTTTCTCGTGTGTCTTGCGATTGCCTTAATTGGTATCGGCACCTACAGATTCGCGGCCCGGAAGAAACCCACTGCGTCTTTCCAGACAATGACGATCGAGCGACTCACGACCAGCGGCAAGGCCAGGAGAGTTGCCGTCTCGCCCGATGGCAAGTACGTAGCTTATGTCACGGGGGAAGCAGGGAAGCAGAGCCTTTGGGTGCGTCAGACAGCCACTCGCAGCGATATTGAGATTATTCCTCCGACCGGGGACCGCTTTTACAGCGGAGTTACCTTTTCACCGGACGGGAACTATGTTCTGTATGTTCGGAGTCCAACTGTTTACGCGTCAGGTGCGCTCTATCAAATTCCCACTCTGGGAGGTGAGTCGCGCAAGGTGGCGGATGGGGTGGACTCACCAGTTGCTTTTTCTCCGGAAGGCAAGCGGCTGGCCTTCGTGAGGGAAAAACCGGGTTCAGAGACGGCTTTGGTGGTAACGGACGCCGATGGTAGCGGAGAGCGACAAATCGTTGCGCGGAAGATCCCTGATCCCTTCACTGACTCAGGCGTATCCTGGTCTCCCGACGGTAAAAGCATCGCGATCGGCGCTTATTCCGGCGGAGCATGTTATGTCATGACCGTTCAGGTCGCCAACGGGTCCCTGAAACCGGTTGGCTCCAAGGGATGGCATCGCATTCTGAGAGTAGCGTGGTTAGCGGATTCGAGCGGTTTCGTTCTGGGGGCTCAAGATTCTGCGAACGGACCACTTCAACTGTGGGAGCTTAGCTATCCTGACGGCCAGTCGCGCAGGATCACCAATGATTTGAATGACTATGTAGATCTGGATCTGACAGCAGACTCAGGCGCCCTGGTAACCGTGCTGCGAGAGGTTCGCTCGAACCTTTGGCTTGGTTCCCGCAGCGCTCCAACTCAGGCGCGGCAGATCGGTTTCGGCGTGGCAACGCAAGAGGGACTGTTCGGTCTTGCCTGGACGACGGAGGGACGCATTGCATACGGTTCGTTGGCGAGCGGTCGACGTGAGCTTTGGCTGATGGATGCCGACGGCACTCACCAGCGGCAATTAACGTCTGGTGCGGACCTCCAATTCTTTTCTTCACCCTCACCATGTCCGGATGGGGGCATCTTGTTCGCGTCCGGGGTCTACGGTGCAGCAAACATTTGGAGGATCGATCCGGAAGGCAACCAGAAGCAGTTAACGCGCGACGGCACCAACGGTGCCCCATCTTGTTCGCCAGATGGAAAGTGGGTGATTTTCAACGCTTCTCGTGGTGGAGACTATACGCTGTGGAGGCTTTCCCTCCAAGGGGGTACCCCAGAGCAGCTCACCGATTACGCATCGTCGTTTCCCTCCATTTCGCCTGATGGAAAGTGGATTGCTTTCGACGACTACGCACAGCCGCGGGCGAACAAAATCGGTGTGATTCCTTTTGCTGGTGGCCAACCTCCGAGGACCTTCGACTATTCGGCCTCCAGTCCAGTCGGCTATCCCTTGATTCGCTGGACGCATGATGGCCGCGAGCTGACTTACATTCTGGACACGCATGGTATCTCCAATATCTGGGCACAACCGATGGATGGCGGCGCACCTAAGCAACTAACGAATTTCCCTGATGGCCAAATCTTCAACTTTGCTTGGTCACAGGATGGTCGGCAAATCGCGCTCGCCCGTGGCTCCCAGACCGAAGACGTAGTGCTGATCCGCAGCGTCTTGAGGTAATGCGAGAGGTAGAGGTTTGCGGATCCTCAGGTTAACGACCCATTTTCTGCTCTGGAGCTGGCCTGCTCATTTACTGTGCGAGTGGGGCGGTACTGCGCGCCCAATTTAAGACATCGAGACTTTAAGCCCGGCGAATAGAGCATGGGGGGGTGCTATTGCTGGCGTTCGGGAGCAGTATTTTTCGCTGCTCTTCGGATTTCTGACTCCTCTGGCTGTCGTTGATGTGGCTATTATGTCTCTAGCTGCGGACTGCCTCGGTTCCGGGGCGTTTTCAGTTGACGCCCGCCTGTTTGGGCGGCGCAAGATCATCATTTCGTGCTCTAAGTGGCTATACCGTAATTGCCGGTAAGCAGATTCATCCTCCTGTTCTTGCTTTGCACACGGTTTTCATCACCTTGTTTTGGTCAACGTCTGGATCATTAACAATTGTCGATAAGTAGTGCACACAAGCGTATAGAGATGATTTTAATCGGTGTGACTTACTTGAAGGAACTCGCAGTTGACGACCCACCGTCAACCCACCATCGAGTCGGGTTGTTGAAATCGATCTGAGCGACGCTCAGCGCCGGCAGGATCGACAAGGGGTGATAGGGAAAGAGCAAAGCAGGTGATTGAATCTATGTCGGAATTCCTTGTGGCGAGTTTGGCGATCCGAACCTTCTGCTGGGGAGTGTCAGCGGAAAAATGAGAGCTATCATGATTTTCATTCCCAGTACAATACGGGTCTTGGCTCTATTTTCAAATCAGAAAAGAAGTTTTGCACCCAGCTGCACTAGGCGAGGTGGATCGGCGCTGACGACTTGGCCAAAGGTGGAGCTGCTGATATTGCCGTCGACGGTTTGTGGTCCAAAGAACTGGGCGTGATTG
>CAZDYZ010000759.1:0-2638 GCA_964509525.1 uncultured Acidobacteriaceae bacterium | reverse complement strand
TGCTGAGACGAGCGTGGCCGAGAGCGACATTGCGGTCGCGGAAAATCCCGCTGGCATCGGGACCACGATGCCTGACCGCAGCTATCATCTCTGCGACCAGATCTCTATCCGCGAGTTGCTCGCGGAAGTTCAGAATGCCTGCAATGCCACACATGGGATTAATGGGATTGGGTTAAGGGTGAGCCGGATTGGCCGGCTTGCGATGCGGCCAGAACTCTGGCCAGTTTGCTGTTCCCGGTGTTACTGAACCGCCGCCGTCAAGCCAGTTGGTGGATTTGGCGGTTGCGGATCACTGGTCATCTGGAACGGAATCACGAATACGTCTACTGTGCCGTCATAGTTTCCGCCAACGTTGGTACTGCGGTCCCAGTTGGAATCAAACGCGATATATTTCCCGTCCCGTGAGATAACCGAACGCGGCTGCGACCAATAAGCTGATCCGCCGGAAATACCAGCATTGGTGCGCGAGCGGTGATGAACTAGTCGATAATAGTAGGAAGGGTTGGCGACATTGAAGACCAGAATCTCATCCATGCGCGTGTCCGCAATCGCTGCCCAAGCTGCATCCGTCATGGAGTTGAAGCAAGTCGGGTTCGTAGCGCTCGGGCAGAGGGAGCTGTTTACTGTGGACATCTCCATCACGACCCAGTCGCCTGATGTGTCACGGTAGCTGTAGTGATACCCGGCGCCATTTACAGCCGAGTATTCCTCTGGGTAGTTGTAGGAGAGACAGCGGATGACGGTGTTGAAATTGGGGCTGGATGGGTTCAAGTCCCAGATGCCGAGACCGCCATAGTAGCTCGTGGTGCCTTTGCAACCATTGGCCGAGGTGCCTTGCGCGAAGTCTCCCACCGCGATGATGTCGCCGGTCTGCGGGTCGGAACCGAAATCGACGTGTCCTCCGCCAGTGTTCGGGTCCATTGTGGTCAACGTCCCACTCGTGTCATAGATTGCATCCGTCACCGTGTCGCCGTTCACATAGACGTCGTTGTTGGGCAGGATGCCGAGCTTATGGTAGCCGTCGGAGAGCGAGACCGTTGCCGTAAGCGTGGCCGAGGTCGCATCCACCTGATTGAGAGTGAACAAGAGCAGGGTAGCTGCGCCGGAATCCTGATACGCGGTCGCCAGCCACATGTGCAACCCGTCATAGGAGATGTCGTTCTCGCTGAACTGGAGGTTGCTGTAGGAATTGGTGGTGTAAAGTACGGTAGTCGAAACGGTGCAATCCGGTGCTCCCGACCAGCTTGACGCCGAGGAGCATCCGGTGCCCCCGATGGTCCCCTTCACTAGGCAGCCGGTTTTTCCCGAGCCGCAGACCGTAGCTCCGGTGCCACCGAAATAGAAAACGTTGGCATTCGACGTGTCCCAAACCCAATACAGCCCATTGATCGTCGGCATATGGGAGGTCGATACCGCGACTCCGCTGCCATACCCTGCTGCCGGATTCAGCACGATATAGGTTCCCGAGCCAAACACGTTGAGCAGGCTGTCATCAGCATTGAATGGGCTGACCGAAGCGTAGTTGTGCGCCGTGACACTACTAGTTCCGCCGCTCTGCGAGGAACTAGTTGCTTGGTAAATCTTGCAGTTCGATGCCGTCCCGGTGATGTCAGGCTCGGTGTAATAGTTGCCGACGCCAGGCGGCGTGCTGTAGGTTCCGCTGGAAAAGTTGGTGATGTCGATGATCGTTCCGGTGGTCGGGCTGGGAATAGGCGTGGTCGTGTCAGCTTTCAGGCCGCAGTAGGTCTGACAGAATGCCGACGTCGCCGCTAGCAAGAACACAACGGCGGGGAGCGCCTTGGTAGCCTTTCGTGTCTGGGGAAACATACCCTCATAATACGCAGCACCGCGCCATAAAGGTCAGATCACGGAAGGACATCCCCCAAAGGCCGACCCATGGCTCGGTGAAGGGGTATGTACCGCCGTAGCCCTAAGAAAGGCCTTCTCTAGCGAGACGCATGCAGGCTTCAATAGTCCGTGTAGTCCTGGAGGGGGCGCGGAGGTGGTTTCGTGCCGGCATGGTGCCGTGGTGCTGCGAAGCCGTTCTGCCTCCTCAGGACGCATGCGCAGGCGGACGTCAGGAGTTCGCGGATGACGGGAATGTGAGTCACTATGGGAACCCCCAATGTAGGATATAGGTGCTTATCCAAGACCTTCAATCCGCTGCGCTCAATGATATGTTCGAACCGAGACACTGACATTCTATTTAGTCCGCCAAGGACTTCCTCGTACCTCTGTGCCCCATCCTGACGGTATTTTTGTCGGGCTTGCAATACGACCTTTTCGGGAAGCAGCAAATTCACCCACGGCACCTTCACATAGTCGTTCATATGGGATCCCGAATGCGAAAACCAAGGCTCGGCGAAGGCAAGCAATATGACACCGTCGGGCTCCGCCAAATCACTCATATTACGTAGTTCCTTTCCTGGATCGGCAAAGTGCTCAAAAGACGAAAGCGACACGATCACCTCGAACCTTTCCCTCGGGAGCGCCGACACGAACTGCGTCTTGTGGTTCACGTTGCAGGCAGAGGCTAGGCTCCTTGCATGGCTGAGCCAATCCTCGTTGATGTCTAGGCCGGTCACCGACGTTGCGCCAGAGAGGGCCATATTTACCGCTTGCCAGCCTGGGCCACATC
>CAZDYZ010000758.1:0-3015 GCA_964509525.1 uncultured Acidobacteriaceae bacterium | reverse complement strand
CGATCGCAGAGCACCCAGTGCCCGGCTTCGAGCGCCGGCAGAATTAATTGCCCGACTTGCTGGGCGCGCGAGGCAAACATGAGCGCCATCTCCGCGTAGGCGTCCAGTCCCGCAGTGCGCGAATTGAGCAACACCGCGCGGATGCGCTCACCGATCTCAGTACCACCCGGTTCGCGCGTGGTCACAACATCGACCCCCTGCGCACGCAATACGGCGGCAAGCTTTTCCAGTTGCGTGGTCTTACCGCAGCCGTCGAGCCCTTCGAAGGTGATGAACTTCCCGCGCGCCTGATGTCTCGCCACCGTGGTCATGATACCAAGCGCTCAACCCTGGACCTTCCGTGCCAACTATCCTGCTTGAAAAGGCTGTTCCGTCGGTGTTCCCTGGGATTCTACCGACTGAGGTGTCTCTTCGCTTCCTGCACGCTCCGGGGCCGGCTTATAACCATCCGACCGTATCGGCCAGGCGAGAGGGATTCGATCTCGATCCCGCGTCCTAAGTGCCAGCCGTTGGAAAGTAACTCAGAGGACAGAGCCCGCTGCTTCTCCGCCACCAGGTCGACGATTTACGGTCCACGAGCTGTGTTGCCATCAGCCATAGGAGTCTTCCTTGAAGCATCAGGAGTCGGAGGCAGAATTCGTGTAAGAAAATCACACGGTGCCAGATTCGTGAGAAAGGTTTAAGCTCATCCTGTTGGCACCTGGCTACTAGAGGTGACCATGAACAATCGCACTAGTTTCGATCTCTATCTTGAGCCTTGGCTAATCGGACGCGTGCCCGCCATCGCTGAATACAGCCAGCAGCTCACTGACTTGCATAACTGGGTTTGCACCGACGTTGACGCCCAGGCGAACTATACTGATCGCTATTCACCTCCCCAACTCGAGACCTATGATCGTAATGGCGAGGTGGTGAATCGAGTTCTCGTCAACCGCTGGTACGACGAACAGCATCAGGAGCTCTATCGCCGCGGTATCATTGGCCTGCCCTACGCGCAGAAGGCGCCCCATCTGCTCACTTTCACGATGGGATACATCCTCGCGCAGGCCGACATCAGCCTGCATTGCCCGGTCACACTTACTGGTGCGGTTGCGTATGTGCTGGGTTCGCATGCACCCCAATCGGTGCGGCAGCGTTTTCTATATGATCTCGTGCGCATGGATGGCCACACCAAGACCGGAGGCACATGGGTCACTGAACAGCACGGTGGCAGCGATGTGGGAGCCACCACCACCGTAGCGGTGGCCAACGGACATCGGTTTACCCTCCACGGTTTGAAGTGGTTCACTAGCAACGCCAACAGCGGACTGGCCCTGGCAACGGCGCGCCCCGAAACGGCTCCCCCGGGCTCGGCTGGATTAGGGCTCTACCTGGTGCCGAGTCATCTTGAAGATGGACAACCCAACCACTATTGCATCCGGAAGCTGAAAGACAAACTGGGCACAAGAGGTCTCCCCACGGGCGAAGTAGAGTTGCTCGGTGCCGAGGCCGTCGAAGTCGCCCCACCCCCCGACGGGTTCAAGCTGATGATGGAAGCACTCGAGTACAGCCGCGTGCACAACGCCGTCGGATCTGCGGGAATGCAACGCAGAGCGTTGCGCGAAGCGCTGGCTTGGGCCAGAAGTCGACGCGCCTTCGGTCGCGCCCTTTTGGATTACCCAATGGTGCAGGACGAACTGCTCCGCATGCGAGTGCAATTTGAGGGGGGAGTTCTCCTGGCATTCGAGGCGGCCGTGGCATTCGATGAAGCCCAGCTGAGCCCACAACACCGCACATGGCTGCGTCTGGTTACCGCGCTGGCAAAGTATCTGACGGCCGAGTTTGCAATTGTGGCGACGCGCGCCGCACTGGAGATGATCGGTGGCAATGGTTACACCAACGATTATCCGGTGGCGCGGCTGCTGCGCGACGCACAGGTGCTCACCGTTTGGGAAGGGCCGGCGAATATCCAGGCGCTGGAGGTGCTGCGATTGCTTGCGCCTCGTTATCGCGGATGGGAGCAATACCAGTCTCGTGTACGGGGAGTTGCGGAGCGGCTGCCAGACGGCCTTGGCAATCTGCGCCAAGCCCTAGAGGCGCGCATGCGAGGGGACAGCGAGGCGGCGGGGATAGCGATGCAAGATCCGCAAAATGCGACACGTTTTGCGAGGAAACTACTGCATCGCATAAGCCAGAGTCTCGCGTTCGCCCTGCTCTGCGAGGCGGCTGGCGATGCCCATCGTCACGGCAATCTCTCGTCAGAGAGTAGCGCCTGGCGATTCTACGAGGACATCGAACCGCCTGCCTTCGGCGGTGAGAACAGGATCGCGCGGCGAAACCTGCTGGAGAGGCTCGAAGAGGAATCCATGCTAGCCACGCGTAAAGACTAGCCATGGGCTCCCTGCGGCGCGGATCGTAGCCGCGCTGCCTTGATCTCGTCCCAGCGGACCCAGGCAATGTAAAGCACAACCAGGACATTAACTCCTAGTATCGCCCAGTGCAGTTCGTTAGGGCGGCGAATTACCTTATAGACTTCGAATGGCACGTAGATACACCCGGAGATGATGGCCAGCCACTCCGCCCACGCCCGCTGTCTCCACAACCCGTAGCCCTCGGCAAACCGCAGAGCGGCGTATGTGATAGCGATAGCGGCAATCATCGCCAGGTTGACATCCGAGATCTTGTCGGCGGCGTGCAGAAATTCCTGCGACCAGTGGTGACTGGGACTGATATGGAGGGAAAAGAGAATATGCTCTGCCGCGTCCTCGAAATCCACGTCCCGTTGAATCAATATGATCAAGACGTAGGCGCTGGCCAAGGCGAGAGCTCCCTTCAGCGCCTCAAACACCGCGACCATGCGCAGCCCACCTTTATGGGAGCGTCCGTGCGTGGTATGCCGCAAGTTCGTTGGAGTGGCGATGCTGTTCATGGCCTGCAATATTTCGATGGCGGCCCCATGCCAGCCAGCTTACCAGACGTTACCTGCTCCAGGATTTTGCCTCATTTTGAGCCGGAAGCCCAGCAGGTTGGAGGGAT
>CAZDYZ010000757.1:0-1758 GCA_964509525.1 uncultured Acidobacteriaceae bacterium | reverse complement strand
TCCGTCTGTCGGGCGGGCATTCAAGTCGGGCGTTTGCCCTCGGTCTGATCTTGATTGCAGTCGCAATCTTTCTCATTGCAGGCTTGTGGACTCCCATTGCGGGCGCGCTGTTGGCGCTCATTGAGATCTGGGCCGCCTACGCACAAGTTGGAGATCCCAGGTTTCACTTACTTCTAGGAACACTTGGTGTTGGCTTGGCTCTGCTCGGACCTGGAGCCTGGTCTGTCGATGCTCGCCTCTTTGGCTGGAAACGCATCGATATTCGAGACCGAAAGAGTTAGTTTTTCATCCCCAAAGTAGGGTCCTTCCTTACCACATGAGAGTCACGAAACGCGCCTGCATATAGTCCGCGCGTGGCTCGATGTGGGGTTGTGGCGGAATAGAGTTCGTTTCACAATCGCCGCACATTTGTTGGGAGGAATCAATGGAAAACATTAGCGTGATTCAGTCAGTTTCACAGTCCCGGCCGAAATACCGATCACACCAAGAAACCAACAGCATGAGACGCGCAACCACGGAAGCGCCGTCCATTCTCGGCTGGTATCGCATTTTGCGCGTTCACTATCACTGGCCGTTGTTCCAGGCGATTCGATATGCGCTGTGGCTTGCGAGCTAAATTTTGATTCTTTCGTCAAGGGTGGTCTGTTGGGATGACGATCAACGGGCAGAACTAAGGAGGGGAATATGGGTTCAGCTGCAATTTCTCCGGGATACGCCACAACTTCGGCGCGGGTACTTGCGCGTGCATTTAAATCCTCGTTTGTGCCGGACAGCACACCAATTGTGTTTGTTCTCGACGAGGACGCCTCGACAAGGGAAACATTGGAATGTTTGGTCAGTCGAGAAGGATGGCAGCCCGAGACGTTCGCGTCCGCGCAGGAATTCCTCGCGCGACCACTAGCCTCAGTTCCGAACTGTCTGGTGCTTGACGTTTCTCTCCCAGGATTCAGTGGCCTGGAGCTGCAAAAGCGCTTCGCTATCGAACGCCCTGACATGTCAATCATCTTCCTTGCGGTCCACGTCGATGTGCCCACTACAGTCAAAGCTATGAAGGCGGGGGCTTTCGAGTTTTTCATGAAGCCTCTCCGTCAAGACACGCTGGTAGGCTCCATCCGGGAAGCGCTCGAACGCAGCCGAGTTAGTCTTGCCCACGAGGCCGAGATGCGAACACTACGCGAGTGTTACACATCTCTCTCTCGCCGCGAGCGGGAGGTTATGGCATTGGTGGTTTCTGGGCTGCTCAACAAACAGGTTGGTGGGGAACTGGGAATCAGTGAGATCACGGTGAAAGCCCACCGTGGTCAGGTGATGCAGAAAATGAAGGCCAACTCCCTTGCCGACCTGGTAAAAATGGCCGAAAAGCTGCACCTAACCACTGCCACTAAGAATTAGCCACTGCGCCATTCTGTTTTGCAACTCCTACGCCGCGTTCATCGCTTCGCTGTCAATATGGAGGCTTGAACCCAGTTTCTTTGTAAGCGCCGGAGTTTCTACCCGCCTGATCGTCGCGACCTCATAGCCAAACTTCTTAGCGAATTCAATTCCGAGGTGACCTAAACCACCGATAGACGGCATCGCGACAAGGTCGCCGGGCATCGCACCGCTATGCCGCAGCGCGTTGAAGCTCGTAATCCCTCCGCAGGTAGCGTTTTGCGCGATGGATGCGGGCCTTGACCGCAGCCACCGTTAAGCCAAGACGTCGAGCTGTATCTTCGCTAGTGAGCCCACGAAACACATGCAGCAAAATCACGGCTCGCA
>CAZDYZ010000756.1:0-4856 GCA_964509525.1 uncultured Acidobacteriaceae bacterium | reverse complement strand
TGGCGATCTTGTTCAGCAGCTCGCGCGCTTTGAAGGTCTGCACTGGGTGGCCGTCCTTGACTGCGCGGGTGGAAAAGTCGCCATCACGCATTACGGCATACATGAAGTCATCGGTTACGCGTACCGAGTTGTTGGCATTTTGGAAGAAGATCGACGAATAGGCTTCGCTGTCGGGGCCGCTGCCATCGTATCCGGCTTCAACCAGCGCCCAGGCTTTCGCCTCTTCCTTTTGCTTGCACTCGATGAAGTCAACCACATCAGGATGGTCGATATTAAGAATGACCATCTTGGCGGCCCGGCGAGTCTTGCCGCCACTCTTGATGACTCCGGCGAAGGCGTCAAAGCCCTTCATAAAGCTTAGCGGGCCGCTGGCCGTACCGCCACCGGAGAGCGCTTCGGTGGAAGAACGCAACGGTGATAGGTTCGTACCCGTGCCCGATCCCCACTTGAACAGCATACCCTCGGTTTTGGCGAGCGTAAGGATGGAATCCAGAGAGTCTTGCACCGAGTTGATAAAACATGCCGAGCATTGCGGATTGCGATAGCCGGCGGTCGCGTACTGGACGCGCTGCTCCCGCGGATTCCAATGCCAGTTCTGCGCGTCAGAATCCGGCTCAATGCGCTCGCATCCCACGTTGAACCACACAGGCGAGTTGAACGCCGCCTTCTGTTGCAGAAGCAGGTGCGTGAGTTCGGCATGGAAGATGGCCGCGTCTTCCTCGGTACGGAAATAGCCGCCCTGAATGCCCCAGTCACGAATGGTTTCCGCCACGCGCGTCACAAGCTGGCGCACGCCGGTCTCCCGCTCAGGAGTGCCCAGCGGGCCGTGCAGATACTTGCTGGCAACGATGTTGGTCGCCGTCATCGACCAGTCCTTGGGCACCTCGACATCTTTCTGTTCGAAGATGACGTTACCCTGCGAGTCGGTGATTTGCGCAAGGCGCAGCTCCCACTCCAGCTCGTCGAAAGGTGAGACTCCGGCCTTGGTGAAATAGCGTTTGAAGGTGAGGCCAGGCGCCTTCGTCTTGGGCATGGTAGATGCCGCATCCGTCGTCGTCGAGGTGGTGATTTCAGCCATGTGCGCGCTCCTGATCTTTCCCGGGCCTAAGAACCCCTTAAGATGCCTCCCAACGGACCTGGAATCTCCCGTTGTACCCACCAGCGCTGAAACGCTGCGCTATCATCTTTCGTATCCTAAAGCGGGACTCGCTTTCTGCTACCTCAGAGCCAAGTTCGATTGAGCTGAATGCGTGTGCCTTCCCTACACTGCACTCGAGCCGAACTCTCTAAACACTTCCCGTCATCAAGGTTATGGGGGCCCCTTCCCCAACCCCGAAATCTTGGGCAGGGAAGGACCCCCTGTGGTGTATCCGTCACCGCAAGTAAAGCCCCAGCAAGCTACCGCGTGCTGTTTGCTGGAACCAGTTGACTTGAAAAGGAGCCCCGCTGATGCCATCGCCTCAGCCATGACTTCGTCGGTTCTGTTTCCCCATCACAAGGTGACAGGTAACGTGGCCTAAGTACCTCCCGCAAACCCACTGCGGGCGTTATCCGCCTTCGGTTGCTAAACTCTCACCCTAGACACAAACCTGAAGGAAGAACCTGGCCAACTACCCGCTGCGGTCACCTCTTGCCGCCTCGGCTTTCGGGGGAGGAGCCCTATGCACTTCTTCCGAGCGCCCGAAACTACCAATTGGAAACGAACAGTACTCCCGATATCTTGTGGATGTCAAGAGCTAAACGCTACATATTGTATTTTACTCCGATTCCTAAAACCAAAATGGTAAAAGGGGCAATCGTCTCGCCGGGCGTTCTGCCCCGGATCGGACCGCGGATTTGTCCAAAGGCCTGAGGCCTCGGGGCTTGCGTAATTCGAGTGCAACAGGTCCGCTCGCCCTGACGGCCATTTCACCTTACCTCTGGCGGGAGGCTCAAGGGACCATTACCTGATATCGGACCGAGGGTAATTGACCCTCTTGGCAGCACGCTTCGACTGTAGTCCCCATGCTCTCCCGGTACAATGCCCTTCCTCTGTGCAGCGAAGTGAATCTTTGTGAATTGCGAGGAAAAGCCAGGAGAAATAGAGACGAAGCTAATTTGAAACGCCTGCTTGGGTCGGGGCCCCCTGTCTAATGCAAGATGGGTTCACAGAAAACCGAATCCGATTCCCTGCTGGTTTTTTACGTGTGGTGACAGGGAGTCCGAAGAGCAAGCTGACCCCCGTTCAATCGGGTAAGATGGGTATGCCTTGAAGATCGTGTAACCGTATAACCAAAAGCCTCTCCCTGCCCGCCACCAATGCTGGCGGTTCATTGTTGCGACGGGGTCGGATTTGTCAGCGGCGCCGGCGTCAGCCCCATGAACGACGTGCCGGTAAACTTGCCGTCAGCGGTAAAGTTCCAGGTAAACAGTGCGAATCCCGCGTGGGCACAGGTCTGGCATCCATTGCGTAGCGGATACCCCACGATGAACTGCAACCCGCCGGAAAGGCCGGCTTGCGAGTTGGGCCAGGTTTGACCGTCGCGGTCACCCGGCCACAACCCGACCTTGGGGAATTGGCTCTGCAGGCTCTGATATTGGAAGCTCTTCTGCATGGCGTTCTGGTCGAGCTGCTTCAGGTTCTCAGTGTTAACCAATTTGGGGTCACCGTTGACAAGAAATAGGCCATAGTTGCGTGGGTTGTGGGTCGGATAGACCACCCAAGCAATGTCCACTGGGCCGACGCGGTTGAAGCCCGTCATGATTCCGATATCGCCGTGGCTTTCCTTGTAGAACTCGCGCGTGAAGTTGATTGCATCCGCGGAGGCCCCGGCCTTCGACATCTGGTCGATAAGGCATTTGTTATCCTTGCGCTCTGACAAAGGGTTGCCGCACGCTGCGCGCACACCAGTCAGAAAGCTTGTCGGCGGTTGCCACACAGCGGAGGGGCCGATAGCGCCGGGCTTCGACTGGGGCAGGCAATAGCTCGAAACAGCGAGTGTAGCGAGCAACAACAGGAGCTTCCGCATACATTCCCTTTGGTATTTGCTTGCGTGGTGAATGGAGTTTAGCCGCGACACGCGTTGTTGAGCAATACCATATACCCCCAACGGTGGCGCTACGGCCCACGGTTCGGACGCATCAGCTTCGGGGGTGGCGGGGTAGGAATGTACTTGGTGCCCAAAAACTTCCCGGTGAAGTCGAAATTCCACGCGAACAGCGCCAGCCCGACATGTGCGCAGGCGTGGCATCCGTTGATGAGCGGATAGCCCAAGATAAACTGCTGTCCCCCATCCTGCAAAGGCTTGACCTGCGGCCAGGTCGTGCCGCTACGGTCGCCCGGCCACAAGCTCATGTTGGGGTACTTGCCTTTTACCGACTGGTAACTCGGGTTCTGCTCCATGGAACTGCGGTCGAGCTTGGCGAGGTCATCGACGTCCAGGATGTTAGGGTCGCCGTTGACCAGCAGCAGTCCGTAATTGTCGTTGGCACGCAGAGGATACATGATGCGTGCGACATCTACAGGCCCAACCTCGTGCAATGCACTGATGATACCGGTTTGGCCTTCGCTTTCCTTGTAGAATCCGCGGGTGAAGTTAACAGCGTCAACGGGAGCTCCGGCTCTGGACATTTGAGCGATAAAACACTCAGCATAGTTTGAAGGATTGCCCTGGTCGCAGGCGGTGTGGGCTTTAGCAAGGAAGTCCTGCGAAGGCTGCCAGACGGCTGAAGGTCCAATTTTGCCCGAGGCCTGCGAGGCTGACCGCAGAGCTGATGCTGGCTTTGCGGGCATTGCATTAGTGATTGGCAGAACAACCAAGCACAAACCGACACTCAGAAGTGATTTCCTCATGTTGATCCTCGTAAGGAAAGCTTCCTGGGAAAGAAAGGCCCGCAATTTTGCGTCTCTTACTTAACTAGTAAACGATGACGGAAGCGAGCCGTCAATCACGGTGGCGTGATCCACGTCATGGAACTACGTCCATCCGGAGGCGAGACAGCGCTAAGTGGAGGAATCTCTCTGGGACGTGAACAAGTTCGAGTGGCCAACGATGAAAACCCGATCGACGGGAGATAACCAAAGCCGGTACGCTGCCTAACGGCCTCGCAAGTGTCCATCGATCTCTTGCTTTGACTTTTGGGGGCGCGAAAGGATCATTGGACAAAGAATCGATGGAAATCAACAATCCCCGCCCCCAGTCTCACGGTTCCATTGCACTCGCGTTACGTTCCTTCCGACCAACTGGCGAGGTATTCTTCCTGCTCCGGAGTCAGGCGGTCGATCTTGATGCCCATTGACTCCAGCTTGAGCTTCGCGACGCGCTTGTCGAGCTCGTCCGGTACCTTATACACCTGCTTCTCCAGGGAGGTGTGGTTTTTTACCAGATACTCGACCGAAAGTGCCTGGTCCGCGAAGCTCATGTCCATCACGGACGGGGGATGACCTTCCGCCGAGGCAAGATTGATCAAGCGACCATCGCCCAACAGATTAATCTTCCGACCATCCTTCAGCGAAAACTCCTCTACGAAGTTGCGAGTGGTACGTTTCGACGATGACAGCTTCTCCAGGGCCGGGATGTCAATCTCGACGTTGAAGTGGCCTGAGTTGGAGATGATGGCCCCATCCTTCATCGCCTCGAAGTGCTCCTTGCGCAGCACGCTCTTGTTACCCGTAACGGTACAGAAGACGTCGCCAATCTTCGCCGCTTCGTCCATGCTCATTACGCGATAGCCGTCCATGACCGCTTCGATAGCCTTCGTGGGATCGATCTCGGTCACTATGACCTCGGCGCCCAGTCCGCGTGCGCGGCTCGCCAATCCCCGGCCGCACCAGCCGTAACCGGCGACCACAAACTTGGACCCCGCGAGCAGGAAGT
>CAZDYZ010000755.1:0-3141 GCA_964509525.1 uncultured Acidobacteriaceae bacterium | reverse complement strand
GGGGGAGTCGTAGCCGAGCATGCGAGCGAACGCTGGATTAACGTTTAAATAGTGTCCATCGACTGAGCTTTGGGAAATCGCCATGCTGTTTTCTTCAAAGATGAGGCGGTACCGTTCCTCCGTTTCTCGCAACGCCTCAGCCGAACGCCGCATCGAATCGAGCGTGAGATTCAGCCTTGTTGCAAGATACGAAAAGGCTGACGCTAGCAGCCCGACTTCATCGCGGGAACAAATCCGTCGAAGACTATCGAGCGTAGAACTCGATGGGGTGTAGGTCCCTTTCGTCTCGGCAGCTTCCAGATCCGTGCTGATCTGAGAAGCGACCCGCTCCAGCTGCTGAAGCGGTCTGGAGACGCGACGAATGACGAGTCCGCCGAGGATGGCTGCCAGCACTATGGCAGTACTCGATAGACCAAAGATACGTGTGCGCGCGACAGCGATCGACCTATAGCCTTCCTTTTGCGTTATCTGAACCCCAACCATCCATTCACTGTGCGGAATGCGCCTGACCGCGAGCAGCATGGGCGCTCCTGCTGAGTTCACACTTTCTCCTGCTCCTTCGAAACCCTGGAGCGCGGCTTCCAGGACATGGTTTTTTCCTGCTTCGACGTAGGTCATCTCCCGCTCATCGTCAGGATGCAGGATAAGCTGGCGCGACTTATCGAAGACATACAGGTAGCCCGTTTCCCCGATTTTCTGCTTGCGGTAGCCCCCCAGCGCTTCGTGGGAAAGCAGATCCATCGAGCAAGCCACAATGGCAATAATTTGACCTTTGTCATCTCGCACCGGTGCCGTAAACGTAAGCACCGGTGCCCCCGTTCGCTTTGATTGGTAAGGTTTGCCAACGATCCCTTTCCCTTCCTTTACTGTGCGTTGGTAGTATTCCCGGAAAGCAAACGATTGGCCGCGCACTTCCGGATGGGGAGGATAGTCAACCAAAAGCCTTCCCTCCCCGTCGAGGACAAAAATCCCGTTCTGGAATTTTGGGAACGTTGCCAACATCTTTCGGAGATGGGATTCGACTTCCCCAAGTCTGCCCGCGACCAGCGCCTCCATCGGAAAGGTAGCGGAGACGGCATTGGATTCCGTTAGACCTTCATCTAAGAAATCTTCAATGCCATGTGCAGCGATCTTTGCTCGGCCGTCTAATCCATCCAGAATGCTGTTCTTGAGCGACTCTGCCTGATAATGCAGCAAGAATAGGCTGGTGCTTACGAGTACAGTGAAGAAGGTCGCCGCGATTAGGACAGTCGTCTTGGTGGCAAGGCTCATGCGCGGGCACATCCTGCCACCCATGGGGGCCAATCTGCGACACTTCAATGCTAAACTTCGTCATTACGGCAAACCGCGATTTAGTTCCAACGTCCGTTACGTTGGTAACCTTTGGCTCGAACAGAAAGCGCTCGCAAGGAGCTGGATTCTCGACCCCAGCCCGGCTCACGTTGTCCTGTGACGCTGAATGGAGGGCAGCGGCAGAAGCTGTCTGTAGTTCGGAACGGGCTTTGCTGGGCGTTGCTTCAGCCAGAGAGTGTTGGCCTTCGGCCTTCCGAATCTAACCCACTTCAGGATCATCCGGAAATGAACATCGCCCATTCGGATTTTTGGTTCTGGGGCCTCTAGTGCATTGCCAGCTATGTGCGTCTGCCATTTTCTTCTGACATCTGTGTCAGTTCCTAGATCGCGTAGGCGTTCCTTGACCCCCGACAGCCTATGTCCTGTAAGCCTTGGGCCCTCACCGTTTGGAATCGCCGTTTTCGCGATGGGTTGTCGCAGGCGAGCGTATCGCTCAAAGCGTTGCGTTGGGACGGCTCGCCCAACAAGCTGCAATGATCCGAAAACGCGGCGAACCAAACCAGCACTTCTTTGCACCTAAATGCAGGACTTGCTTATGCCAACGTTTCAGCAAATAATGCGTATTGTTAAGAAGGTGACCAGCGGTACCCCGCGAAACCATGAAAAACCTCCGTTTCCTGGTATCTCTTCACACCCTCGATAACGATTTCCAAGTGGCACAAGCCCAATCCGCAAGAGATACCGCGCGCAAACTGGGGATCGATGCTGAGATCGTCTTTGCAGAGAACGATACGGTGAATCAGAGCACACAACTTCTCAAGGCAATCCAAGGCCGGGTTGAGTTCCGACCCGATGCGATAGTGGTGGAACCGGTTGGGGGTACGGCCCTGCCTCATGTGGCCCGGGCCGCCAGCGCCGCCGGAATCGGCTGGGCGATCCTGAACCGGAGACCGGATTACTTGTCGGATCTCCGCACGGCGGCAACCGCTCCCATCTTTGCCATCAGTTCCGATCACATCGAGATCGGACGCATTCAAGGAAGACAATTCGCAGCGTTGCTGCCCGGGGGTGGTTCTGTTCTGTATATTGAAGGACCTTCGCAGAGTTCCTCCGCCCAAGAACGTAAGTCCGGGATGCTGCAAACGAAACCAGCGAACATTCAAGTGAGGATGCTGAAGGCACGGTGGACAGAGGAAAGTGCGGGGCGGTCGGTGCGGTCCTGGCTGAGAATGGCCACTTCACAAAGCGCGTCAATTAACCTAGTCGGTGCTCAGGATGACTCGATGGCCATGGGCGCTCGCAAAGCTTTTCAGGAGGTCACCAACGAAGCAGAGCGTTTGCGATGGCTGAACTTACCATTTACCGGATGTGATGGCCAGCCGGCGACGGGCCAAGCCTGGGTGCGCGAAAAATTACTCACGGCTACGATTCACATTCCACTGCTTACGGGACAGGCAATGGAGATGCTCGCAAAAGCCGTTCGGGACGGAACCCAACCTCCTGAACATTCCTTGACCAAGTCCTTCTCGATTCCTCCCCTCGAATCATTGGCTCCGCGAAACCTATAGGCATCTCCGCCGCGGCACTATCGCAGCAAATCGCGGCGCAGGCTATCTGCGCGTTTTGCGTTCCGGAGCGGGTTGGCGAAGGCGGCGATTTTATCAGAGGCTCTAAGCTTCTTCCGGTGGCAGATCGAAGTTGACCAAATCTCCGCGGAAACCGCGCGTCTTCCAGGCACCGAAGCCGATGCCCGCAGCCATCCAGATGCTACCTGCAATTTTGGCGGGAGTGCTGAGGCTCAGCCAAAGCAGCAAACAGATCACGAAGCCGAGGACTGGTGGCAGGATA
>CAZDYZ010000754.1:0-2131 GCA_964509525.1 uncultured Acidobacteriaceae bacterium | reverse complement strand
ATGCCGCCAACCGCGATGGGCCGCACGATAAAGCTCCATACTGCAGCGGCTTGACCGGCCCAGAACGTGTCGTCGGGTATGGTTGAGCCCGGGGGAGCAAATTCGGCTACCAAGCGCGGACCCCCGAGGAACAGAATCAGCGGTACGAGCAGACCCCAGGCGATAACACCTCCCGAGAAGTTCAAGGCGGCCAGCCGTGGACCAATGATGTATCCCACTCCGAGATAAGCCGGGCTGATGGCGGGTGCAGACATGGTGGTGACGGCCCCGGCGGTCAGCTTTGGTGCTGTGGCGGAGCGCCCCATGCGGACGAAACTCCTGCCGATCTCGCCGACATTGACAATAAAGTCTTTGCTGGCATTAAACAGCCTGAACTGGCCGAGCAAGTAAATCAGACCGCCGAACCCCATGTTGGAAAACAGTACCTTCGCCGCGCGGCTGCCTTGTTGTCCTGCTTTGTGTATCTCCGATGCCGCTACCGATTCGGGAAAGGGGAGATCCGGATCTTCGACCATCACTCGACGCAGCAGGGTAACGAACAGAATGCCCAACGCTCCCCCCACCAGCATCAGCACGGTCGACTTCAGATACGCGTGTTGAAAATCAAAGGCCGGCCATGCTCCTGCAATCACGAATGCAGGGATGGTGAAGATAGCGCCCGCTGCTACCGACTCCCCGATGGAGCCAACAGTTCGGGTGATGTTTTCCTCCAGCAACGAACCGCGCATCACGCGCAGCAATGCCATGCCGATCACGGCGGCGGGATAGGTGGCGGCAATGGTCATGCCGGCCCGCAGGCCGAGATAAGCGTTTGCGGCGCCCAAGATAACGGTAAGAATCAGGCCCAGCAACACCGCGCGGAGCGTAAATTCCGGCATCTCAGTGTCATCCGGAACGTAGGAACGGAACTTTTTCACTGGCGTCGTGACGGTTGTACTCATGTAGGGAGCCTCGCGCCCGCACGAACTGGCGACGGCGCAAGTTAGCATGTCCCCGCCACCCGTTACAAGTGTGCCCAGCCCGCCGGGACAAAACAGCCGGTCACGGATGACGTGAAATCATGGTGAAATCCGCTCCAAGTACCCTTATCGGCATTGCACCAGCGACTGGAAGTACATATACTGATCAGTCACGGTGCTTCGGGACCGGACAGGCGCCAACCAGCGCTTCTCTGGCACCCCGCGGCGCCGGCGACAGGCCAGGGTCTCCATTTGCGCGTAGTGGACGGGTTGGAGGGTCGTCTTCAGCAGTCGTGAGACGCTAGAACGAAAACGACGAGAACAGCGCACCGAGCAAGGTGCTGTTTGTGTCGTGTCCTGGGCAGCTGGTTTTCACCACATTTTTCCTGTTCTCTTCTTCTCTGCCCGCAGGGGGAGTAACGCTCCGCTCAGTAGAATCTCGGGGAAACCCGTCTCCACGGAATATCTCGAGGACATTCAGCCCCCGCGTCGCAGGCAGTGCGTGACCTCTGGCGACCCTCTGGATAGCGACCAACAACTGGTGAGCAAGGGACGTTCTGATGATTGCCGCCACCTCGAAGCGGAACTCCCGTGCACGAGATTCTCCGGTGAATATCCAGGGCGCTTGCGCGGTCACATTCGTTGGCTTACGTACCAGGCCATTTCTGTCCGTAACCTCGATAGGCGCCATGCTGACCTTTGTGATCGCCGAACTGCTCTCCGGGTGCGAAAACTCTGCCTCACCGAGCGTTCCGGATCTGCCTACGGCTTCAAGCAAGCCGGGGCAGAAGGGGTTTCCTCAGCAACCGTTGCCCGTGCTTTCCAAGATAAGGTAGTGAAGCAGCCTGCAATGCATGCGAAGTGTGACACACGGGAAACGGCAGGTGTTGCCACGTCGGTCTAAGGGCTATGTCAAGCTCGGCCCATAGCGCAGCGTCCCGGTACGGCAAATCTCTTGCCGGGTGTATGCAGCATGCTCGTGTGGTTGGCGATGAGCCGCCCCAGTGGGCAGCGATGCACGCCCCCGTCCTGGTGTTGAACGCGTCATACGAGCCAATCAATGTGTGTGCCGCCCGTCGTGCCATCATCCTGGTGCTAAAAGGTGTTGCCATGATGGAGGAGGCCAACGGGCACTACCTGCACTCCGCGCGCCTCGCCATGCGCGTGCCTTC
>CAZDYZ010000753.1:0-3773 GCA_964509525.1 uncultured Acidobacteriaceae bacterium | reverse complement strand
AGGAAGGCGCGATGATGGCGCGGATGCCAAACTCGGACAATGCCCACGCCGCGTGTTCGCGGGACGAGCCACAACCAAAGTTCTTGCCCGTCAGGAGAATGCTTGCCGAACGGTAGTGCTCCTGATTAAGCACGAAGTCGGGCCGCTGGGTTCCATCCCCATGGAAGCGCCAGTCGGAGAAGAGGTAAGCGCCGAAACCTGTGCGTTCAATACGCTTCAGATGCTGTTTGGGGATGATCTGGTCGGTGTCGATGTTCTCCCGAACGAGCGGCGCAACGATTCCGCGATGTCTGCGAAATGGTTCCATCTCTACCCCTTGTAATGCCATGTACGCACATCGACGAAGTGCCCTGTCACCGCAGCAGCAGCGGCCGTCGCGGGGCTCACGAGATGGGTGCGGCCTCCGCGGCCCTGGCGCCCTTCGAAGTTGCGGTTGCTGGTGGACGCGCAGCGCTGCTTGGGAGCAAGAATGTCAGGGTTCATTCCCAGGCACATCGAGCACCCGGGCTCTCGCCACTCCGCGCCCGCTTCGGCAAAGATGCGATCGAGCCCTTCGCGCTCGGCGGCATGCTTCACTCTCTCGGAGCCGGGAACAACCAGTACGGTCACGCCTCGATGGACTTTATGCCCCCGGATCACCTTTGCTGCACTCCGCAGGTCTTCCAGTCGGCCGTTGGTGCAGGAACCGATAAACACGCGGTCCAGCGATATGTCTTCGATACGCATGCCCGGCTGTAATCCCATGTAACTAAGAGCGGCAGTTATCGCCGCGCGCTCCGACGCATTACGCGCATCGTCAGGTCCTGGAACCGTGGCGGTTATCGGGGACGCCATTCCGGGGTTTGTACCCCAGGTTACGATCGGCTCCAGGCGTGAACCGTCGATGGTGATTTCTCTATCGAACTGGGCGTCTTGGTCGGTGGCAAGCTGGCGCCATTTATGAACTGCTGCGTCCCAGCCCCCTCCGTTGGGCGCGTAGGGACGGCCCTTGAGATACACAAATGTCGTCTCATCGGGCGCCACCATTCCCGCACGAGCACCGCACTCGATACTCATATTGCAGAGCGTCATGCGTTCTTCCATAGTCAAGCTGCGCACGACCTCTCCCGCATATTCGATGACGTGCCCAGTACCACCGTCTGTGCCCAGCTGCCGGATGATTTCGAGCACCAGATCTTTTGATGAAGTTCCATCCGGCAGCCAGCCCGAAACTGTGATGCGCATACTGCGCGGTTTCTTCTGGGACACGCATTGCGTCGCCAGCACATGCTCCACTTCTGAAGTCCCAATGCCAAACGCCAGCGCGCCAAAGGCCCCGTGGGTACTGGTATGGCTATCGCCGCAGACTACCGTCAGACCTGGCTGGGTAAGCCCCAGCTCGGGCCCGATGACATGCACAATCCCCTGTTCACCCGACCCAACATCGAATAACGGGATACCTGCGCTCTCGCAATTACGGCGCAGGGTGCTAACTTGTTGCGCAGCAATCTGGTCCTTAATATGAAATCGTTCGTCAGCAGTGGTTGGAATGTTGTGGTCGATGGTTGCGAACGTGAGGTCAGGACGGCGGACCTTCCGTCCGGCCAGGCGGAGCCCTTCGAAGGCTTGCGGCGATGTGACTTCGTGCAGCAGGTGAAGATCAATGTACAGAAGCGTGGGTTCGCCCGCACGCTCGATCACGACGTGAGCATCCCATACCTTTTCAAAAAGAGTCTTCGGGGCTTCCATCGGCAACCTTAAACCGCGTGATAGGCAATCTGGCTTTGCAGCAGGTCTGTCACAGTATCCACTACAGCTTTTCCAATCGCTTCGGTGCCAAAAGTCCGGCGTTTGCGACGCCCGGCCAAGTCGGGCGTCACCAGCCCGCGGGCCAGTGTCCGCTCGACCGACTCTATAACCTTGTCAGCCTCGTCGAAAAGGCCTGCGGAGTGTCGCAGCAATAGAGCCGCTGATTGGATCGCGCCGAAGGGATTCGCCACTCCCCGTCCTGCGATGTCGGGCGCCGAACCGTGTACCGGCTCGTACAGCGCAACGTGGCCTCCAATGCTCGCCGAGGCCAGCATGCCCAGCGAGCCGCAGATGACAGCCGCCTCATCGGAGAGTATGTCTCCGAATAAGTTCTCGGTGAGCACAACGTCGAAGCTTGCGGGCGTCGTAACCAACTGCATGGCGAACGAATCCACGTAGGCGTGCTCCAGAGTAACGTCGGGGTACTGCTTTCCTACCTCCATGACGGTGCGCCGCCACAGTTGCGAGGTTGCCAAAACGTTAGCCTTGTCCACCGAAGTAACATGCTTACGGCGCGCCATGGCTTCCTGAAACGCTACATGGGTCACGCGCTTGATTTCGTCCGCGTGATAGCGCGTGGTGTCGTAGGCAGAGAGGCCGTCACTCTCAAAACCGCGCGGTTTGGCATAGTAGAGTCCACCCAGCAACTCTCTTACGATCAGGATATCCGCGCCTCGGACTACATCCTCGTGTAGTGGAGAGCAATCAGCGATAGCATTGTAAGTCCGCACTGGACGAAGGTTAGCGAAGCCGCCCAGTGCCTGGCGGAGCGCGAGCAGACCGGCCTCTGGGCGCAATTCGCCCACATATTTGTCGTACTTGCGTCCCCCAACGGCGCCTAGAAGGACGGCGTCTGATTCCAGGCAGGCAGACAGAGTCCTCTCGGGCAGCGGGTTCCCATCACTTTCCAGCGCTGCTCCGCCGATACAATGGGATTCGAAGCGAAAATCGTAGCCACAAATATCGGAGATCGTCCGCAGCACCGCAACGGCCTGCGTCGTGACCTCGGGACCGATACCATCCCCAGGTAAGACTGCGACTCGCAGCTTCATCAAGGCCTCATTTCTGGGGCGATGTGGCGCTGCTTTTCGATGCCCGCACGCTGGGCAAAGAGCATGGACAACAAGTCCTGTTCGTAGATGTGTTTCTTGCGATCAGCCAGGCAGATGAATTCCTGGTAAATCCGGTTAACTTCATCGCCCCTCAGTTCGTGGCCCATCTCCTTGAATTTATAGACCAGGGCGTGCCGTCCCGAGTGCTTGCCCAGCACGATGCGGTCAGGGGGCACGCCAACGGTTTCCGGAGTCATGATCTCGTAGCACAGCGGATTGCTGAGTACGCCATGCTGATGAATGCCGGCTTCATGTGCAAAGGCATTTCGTCCTACGATTGCCTTGTTGGGCTGGGTTTCGAATCCCAGGATCTTGGATAGCAGGCGGCTGGTCGAGTAAATCTCCTCATGGCAAATGCCGGTGTCGACCGGATAGCGATCGCCGCGCACGTGTAAGACCATTGCGATCTCTTCCAGAGACGCGTTTCCCGCCCTCTCGCCGATACCGTTTACGGTGCACTCAATCTGGCGTGCTCCAGCCTCAACGCCCGCAAGCGAGTTCGCGACGGCTAAGCCCAGATCATTGTGGCAATGCACAGAGAGGATGACGTTTTCCGCACCCCGCAGCGTCTTTCGAATCGTACGGATCAGCTCTGCAAACTCTGCGGGCGTGGTGTAGCCAACAGTATCGGGGATGTTCAGCGTGGTTGCACCTGCCTCCACTGCAGCTTGCAGCACCTCGCACAGGAAGGTGATGTCCGACCGGGTGGCGTCTTCGGGAGAAAATTCTACGTCGGAACACAGCGAGCGAGCGTAAGCAACCATCTCGGCTGCCTGGCGCAAAGCTTCGACCCGACCGATCTTCAGCTTGAACGCAAGATGAATGTCCGAGGTCGCAAGAAAGGCGTGGATGCGCGGGTGGGCAGCTCGCTGG
>CAZDYZ010000752.1:0-10701 GCA_964509525.1 uncultured Acidobacteriaceae bacterium | reverse complement strand
GGGAGTGATACCGTTTTTCGCGAAATACATGGTGACCAGCTGAGACTATAGAAGCTTGGTGATACCGCGCAAGAAATTGCGTAAGCTACAATTTCCCAAATATTTGAGCGATCTTGCTGACTTTACGGAGGGCTTAGCCAGTCGGGGCTAGTCGAATCCCTCGTTCTCCGCCATATAGAGAAGTTGTTGGTTTTGTGTAACTTACTAGGGGCGACACTACAATTCCGCCCGGCACACTTTACCCTTATGCTAGAAGAGACCCGCTGAGGCCAGCTTTATCCTTGTGTACTTAGTCGGAATCGAACCCGGTACACTTCGCTGGGGAGAACAACCTGTTCCTTCGTGGAAACTCCAGTTTGCATGGAGACAACCCTACTTCCATTTCTCTTGCGCAACATAGGGCCTTAACGCTCTTCGAAAATGTATTCGTGCTGCGCGTCTCTGATGGTCAAGCTTCGCTTGGCCCCAGAGCCCACTACAAACTCAAAACCCACCATACCAGGTGCCGTGGTGATGAAGGAAATTGTGCCGTCGGGATTCTTGCGAGTGGCTACCTCGCTTCTCCACTCACCAAAATCAAAGATAGTAGAAACGCCTGAGGTACTGATGCCGATTTCTCCGAGTGATGCATTGGTATAGTGTTTAGCAAGTTTTGCACTTTCGCTGGCGTCAGCCGGCACATTGAGCAATTTGCGATCGGCGGCAAGAATAGAGAAGAAACTCCTGGCATCTGAACTGAGTTGAGCGTCGGCTTCCGGGCGTCCGTCGAAAAGGACCTCGAGCAGCTTGCGCCTGAAGCGAGTGCGAATCAACCAACCGGGATCACCGTTGGTCAGGATGACCGCGCCAACGTTGTGCTGCGGCAGCCAGATCATGTCGCTGTGATATCCGACCAAGTCTCCGCCGTGATGAACGACGGGCACACCGTAAGTCGTGTCGACCATCAGGCCCATGCCGTAGGATATGTCCTTCCCGATGTAGACCTGGGGAGCGCGGCGTTCCAGCAAAGGCTCCTTGGAGATATAGGTTTTGCCATCCGGGAGCTTGCCTTCGGAGAGTTCCATGGAGACATACTTCAACATGTCGCGCACGCTGCTCCACGCCCCTCCGGCTGGGCGCAGGGGGATCACCGCATAGTTGATGGCAGTTAGAGCCTGCTTGGGTTTTCCGTCGATGTCGGGTGCGTGTGCCGATGCATGATTCGCGGCAAGGGCTCGCGCAAAGTCGAATGTTGTCGCGTTCATCTGGAGCGGACCGAACACATACGATTGCATCGCTTGATCGTAGGCGACGCCGAATTCCGTCTGCGGATACAGCACGTAAGCACCGGTGTATCCGGCCGCCGCGGCCATAAGATTCGAATACTGGAAGAGTTCGCCGAACTTCGACGTAGGCTGCATGGTCCCAAGGAGAGCGAGCGAGCTCTCAGGAGTCATGTTTCCGTATTCGAAGATCCATTCCAGATCCTGGCGCGGCATTCCGGTGCAGGCGCAGATTAGGTGTTTGACGAGGACATCGCGCGTGATTTCCGCGTCCCCAAGACGAAAGCTGGGAAGCAAGGTGGTGACCGGCGTCTGCCACGTCATGCGGTGCTGATCGACGAGCTTGGCCAGCAAGAGTGTTGTCATCGCTTTCGTATTCGAGGCGACCATGAACAACGTATCGCCGTCTAGCTTGTCGGTACCGCCAAGTGCCTTGACCCCAAAGCCATCGGCAAAGATAACCTTGCCATCCTGTACCAGGCCGAGAGCGACTCCAGGCACTCCGGTCTCCTTCTCTCCCTCCTCGATGAAGCGGCCGAGTTCCGCAATCCGAGCTTGGTCAAGTGTGTTCGCCTTCCTACCCGCAAAAGACTCGCGGCTATAGCCTTTGGGCAGTAATCGTCCAAGAACCAGCGCCTCTTGACCACTACGCTTTTCCGCCACTGCATCGGCCATGTCTTCAATCACTACCGTCCAACTCGATCCGGAGTAACAGACGAGCGCACTCACTCCGCGCTTTTCGTTGGGCGAGGTTAGGTAGTCGTAAACGCGACGCCGGCTCCAACCGTCTCTGTCGGGTAGATCGTTACTAACTTTTACAGACCATTTCGCATCGGGCTTGTAAGCCCGCCACGCGGCGGCCAATGCTTCCTCAGGGCCGCCAGCTTGGACATCGACAAGCACAATCCAAGAGTTGCCCTCCGGTGCAGTCAGAATAGTCACCGGGCCCTTGACGCGAATCGACCAATCCTTTGGCGCAACGAACGCATTGCCGAGAACCGTGGTCTCGGGCGTATCGGCCGTGAGGTGCTGAGAGACCTGTCCGCTTAATGCCCCGCTCTGTGCTTGGACTGATGAGCCTTGGCTTTGTCCGAATAGCAGCGCGGCACTGAACAGCAAGGGAACGCCGACAAAGAATCTTTTCATGGCCCCGACATCTAACCTCATGCTCAGCCCGCTAGGCAAGGAAACTTCTAAAGTTGGCTGATCCTGATTCGTTGCAGTGAACCATGGCATTTGTCGTCCCGTTTGGAGGGTGCAGTTATGGGTTCTGATGGTTTCTTTCGCCGTCTGCCCTGGCGGGGCGGATCGAATCGGTGGTAGACCTGAGCAGCTATTGCTAAGGTGCCAATTGGAACAGATCCCCCATTTCTCCTTTGGCCTTAGCCCACGTCATCGCCGTTCAGACGGCGACGGGCGTTGGGTGGCGGAGGGCTTTACGGGTTGGATATTGTTGCGGTAGTGCCATCTACCTTGGTGAGCGATATCCTGAAGTGCTCGTTATAAGTGCGTGCGCGGTCTTGCAGGTAGCTCAACGCGACGGCTTCGCCCAACTGGATTGAGGTCTCGGTATCGCTCCGCCAATGGATTCCGGCATGAATTCCGTGGCCAAAGCTAATGTTGTGGGCCAGTTTGTGCAGTTCGCCGTTGACGGTGAGCGATCCTGCGTCAGGGCCTGTATAGGCGGTCGTCGTCGTTCCATTAGCCGAGGGAACCAGCGGATTTGCGATGAGAAAGTCGCCGTCGAAGAAGAACTTCAAGACAGTGATACAGGCGCCAGCCACCGTGCCATGCCCGGTTGGATAGGCCGGATGCGTTGGCGACCCCTCCGGAAAAGCCTGTGAAAGGAAATAGCTATTACTCGCAGCGTAGCTGGCTGCCACGGCCTGTGAGTTCAGAACCGTGTTGCTCACCTGGCCCTGGATTGTTCCGCCCTGAGCTGTCTTGATCAAGTACACGATCGCACCGCCGGATTCCGGGCGGTGCCGGAGGTGCACCCACCATTTCTGGTACCAAACGGCCTTGAGCGCCTCCACAGCCACGGCAGCCAACGTACCCGCAAAATCTGGCCCGCCCATCGTGGCAAAGCCGTTCTGCGTTTTGGAGCCGATGTAGGGATTTCCCGGGTTAAGCTTTGCGTTGAGCGTGTTCAGCACCAGATAGGCAACGAAATAGGCCTGATACAGTACGTCATCGTGCGTATAGGCGGCCAGACCTCGCCCATCGTGCAGATAAAGCGCTGCATCCGGGGTAAGGCTCTTCCCTGTGGCGAGGCCGTTCTGCACCTGCAGGAACTCGGCGGGAGCCAACATAAAGTCGGTGTTGCTTTTGTTCGTGATGTATTGCTGAACAATCGGCAGCGATCCGAGCGCGGTGGGCTGCAATAGAAACTGCGATATGTAGGGCCCGGTTGTCTCACCGGCAAGGCCACCACGGAACAGCAGCTCCGGCGTGACTTGACTTGCGGCATTCCGCGGGCCCGCATAAGTTGGCATCGTCGTCAGTTCATTCGCTGCCTGTTGGGCTACGGCATTCACGAGATAATCAGTGAAAGCGACATCCCGGAGCAGCGAGGCCCAATATAGCTCCACGAGTTCCGTTGCATAGGCTTCGCTTGCCAGGGGAGGCGCAGGCGGCACGACGAACTGACTACCGTCCAGGCAGTCTAGATAAAACGCCAAGCCCCCCTGCGGCCCGTTCTCGGTTCGCGGTCCGCCCAGAATTATTTTCTCGAAGTCAGCCGGGGCACCGCTCGCCAGGGCATTCTTGAACGACTGGTATGCCGCCAGATCAACCAAAGCAATGCCCGTTTGTAACACGCCTTTCGTGTACGTTCCCGATTTATCGGCGTAACGGGCTTCGTCTCCATTATCAATTTGGATCGGCGAGGGCACGAAGGCGTCCTTCCCAGTGGCCCACGTGCGTAGGGCGAGAGATCGCAAAACTCGATCACGGGTTGCCGGTATTAGTTGTGCGTTCAGCATGTTCCTCCTTGAGCCGTGGGGCATCTGGCCCGGGATATCGTTTAGCTGCGGCGAAAGCGGTATATTCCCGTGCGCTCTCCGGAGACCTTGTACGTTCACGCGCTTTCTAACCAATATCAGGGTTATTTACTCGTCATCAGGCAACCTGGTCAAGTGGTCGAACTTGAAGATGGCAAATTGGACGAATGCGCCGATTGTACTGCACAGATACTAGAGTCTGTGCTACATGGCCCTCTGGTTCGACCGCCTATCTTTGCGGGAAAGAGCTACATTTTTCGCGCCTAGTTCGCCCATCAATCAAGCCGTGCCGCCCCTACTGTAGAACAGCTCATGTGACCCCCTGAACGCTGGCAGCGCTCAGGTGCAAATTGTTGCTGAATCTAAAGAGCAAAAACTTGGTGGCACAATAATCAGGTATTTCACAACCAATCCTTCAACTACCCTCTCATCTCCCCGGCCCGGCGTGCGGACGCCAAGCTGCTATCATCGTCCCGAAAAAGTTAGTGCGAGTGACGTCGATCACGGAAACAAATTTGGAACGAAGATGAGGGCGTGGTTTGTGCGAATCCACTGTTGCCGAATGCCTAGAATCAGCAACATATAGGCGGACGCTCGTTCGACCGACTAAGCAGACAAGATCAACCGTATTCGCTGCGACTGGTAGGGGGTTTCAGCATCCCATAGCCAGAACCGGAAGAATCGCTTAATATGCTCCGGTTTCTTCCTGTAGCTTCCGGTCGCCAGGACACAGACTAAGCACATACCATCCCTGGGTTGCTCCGGGCGACGGGAGAGCCGGCGCAGAATGCGTCAGAGATCGCATGGCAAGCGGGTCTTGGCAACTGGCGAGGCCTGCCCTCCGCCAACCACTAAGGTTCGCTGGTACGAGGTTCACGATGACTAGAAGCGCAATTGCAGTAGGAAACGAAACAGACCCAGTGGCCCCCCAACCGCAAGCGGCAAAGGGACTGGCCCTAGTTCGGCTGACGATTGGCGCAATGTTCGTCTGGGTCTTCTTCGAGAATCTGGGCAAGGGGCTCTATACACCGGCCGGCTACGCAGGATTGATCCATTACTACATTGAGCACGGTCACTCGCCGGCTGCGTGGAAGGCAATTATGGCATCGGCGGCAAGCCATGCCGCGATGGCGGCTCCGATGCAGGCAGTAGCCGAGAGCTCGTTCGGCGTGCTGCTCGTTATCGGTCTGCTCACCCGCCCTGTGGCTTTTGTGGCGTTTTTATACCTCGGCAGCCTTTGGATGTCGGAGTGGGGCACGGCATGGATCTGGGAACTGCTGGTTCCTGTTGTGGCATCGCTTGGGCTCGCGATAGGACGCGCGGGCCGAGCCTGGGGCATCGACGCGTGGCTGGCACAGCGCTGGCCGAACGCCCCGTGGTGGTTGATCTGAGCAGATCCCAGTGCGCGTGTCCGTTATCATTCCCACCCATAATGAAGCGCAGGCTATCGGTCGCGTCCTCGCCGATCTTCCCACCGATATTGTCACCGAGGTCCTCGTGGTCGACAGCAACTCCACTGACGGGACAGCCGAGATTGCCGAAAGGATGGGAGCACGCGTCCTGCGCGAACCACGCCGCGGATACGGGCGCGCCTGTTTGACCGGGCTCGCCGCGGCGAGTGCCCCCGACGTGGTCGTGTTCCTGGACGGAGACTACAGCGATCGACCCGGTGAGCTGCCGCTTCTCCTGGCGCCCATCACCGAAGGCAGAGCGGACATCACGTTGGGCTCGCGCCTTGCGAAACAAAAGGTTCCTGGCGCGCTGCCGTGGCACTCCGTGCTTGGTAATAGGCTGGCGGCCACCATGATCCAGGTACTGTATGGTCAGCGAATCAGCGATCTGGGGCCGTTTCGCGCCGCGCGCGCCGATGTCCTGCAGCAACTCGCACTGGAAGAGGCCACCTACGGCTGGGCAGTTGAGATGATCCTGAAGGGCGCGCTCGGGGGATTCCGGATTGTCGAGGTGCCGGTCAGTTACTATCCGCGCATTGGAAAATCGAAGATCAGTGGCACATTTCGAGGCACGATCGGAGCGGCGTGGTTCATCCTTAGCCTGATCGTGCGCTATTATTTCGGGCGCCGAGAGGCATGACGCCGTCAAGCACAGCATCTTGTATGGGATTCAGCGAAATGATCCTGCATTCGCGCAACAGCGACCGCATGCTCGTCATTATGGCCAAGGCGCCACGGCCCGGAATGGTCAAAACCCGTTTAGCGCAGAGCCTTCCCGTGGAAGCCGTCACCGAGCTCTATCGCTGCCTCCTGGACGACACTCTGGCGCTGGCGCATTCGTTGGGCAGCGTGGAGGTTGCCATAATGTGCCCTGCGTCAGATGTCAAAGAGCTAGTGCAGTTGGCCGGAGGTACGACAGCTGTTGTGTCGCAGCAAGGGGAGGGCCTTGCGGCTGCGCTGACCTCGGTGTTTGCACAGTTCGCAGCGCCCGGCCGGCAACGCGTCATTGCCTTCAACAGCGACAGCCCCCATCTGCCGGTTTCGGTTCTGGCTAGCGCATTCGAGATGCTCACCGCGCACGATGTGATTGTTGGACCGACACATGACGGCGGCTACTATCTCGTTGGGGCGAAGGCTGCCCATGCCGCGCTTTTCCGTGGCGACGGGATGGGAACCTACAGCGCGCTCGATGCCCTGCTGGCGAACGCTCGTCGCTTGCAGCTTTCCGTTGGCTTCACACCTCCGTTCTACGACATTGACCTGGAGGACGATTTGACCCACCTTGCCGCGGAACTCAGGCTCGCTCCGGCGCGGGCGCCGCGAACCGCGTTGTGGCTGAAACAGTGGCAACAGGTGATGCCACAGTCGCGAAGTGACGCTGGGGACCTGTGAAGCTCACTCCCTCTCATAGGCTATACGCGCTCGGCGCCATACTGCTTGTGGCGCTGACCATCTGCTCGCGCAAGTTCAGCGGCCAGGGAGAAGCGTTTGCCATCATTCCGCTGTCGGTAGCAGGCGTCGCGTATCTTCTCGCCATCCGCGAGTTCTTCTGCACTCCAAACTTCCCAAAGCGCGTGATTGTCATCGGTCTCGTGTTGGCAGCTCTGTGGCACTTTGCATTTCTAGCGATACCGACGGGGTCCGATGACGACGTTCGCCGCTATGTTTGGGATGGCCGCGTGCAGCGACTTGGCTATAACCCTTACGTTGTGGTCCCCGACGATACCGCGTTCGCCGTGTTGCACACGGCCGAGACGCGCACCCTGAACAATTCGGATGTGCCCAGCCCGTATCCACCGGGCGCTCAGCTCTTCTTTCGCGCCGTCACAGCGATTCACGAGTCTGCCTTCGCAATGCGAGTAGCACTTGCGATTTGCGATCTTGCTATTGTTCTCGTTTTGCTCGACGTCTTGCGTTGTACTGGGCGAGGAGCGCACTGGATCCTGGCTTACGCGTGGCACCCGCTGCTGACGACGGAAGTGGCGGGCAGCGGTCACATCGATATTCTCGGCGCACTGCTCCTGGTAGTGTCTTTCGCCGCGCTGATACGCCGTTGGCGCACGATTGCAGCCGTCGCGTTCGCGCTGGCGGTCGCAGTAAAATTTCTCCCCATTTTGCTGCTGCCGCTATACTGGCGGCGCGTTCGTAATCGCGATGCTCTGCTGGCCGCAATCGTGTGCGCAGTCCTGTACCTACCATTTCTCAACCATGGGCGAATTCCAATCGGCTCGCTGGGCGCTTACATACAGAGCTTTCGTTTTAACGATCCGGTGTTTGCAGTGCTCCTGCGAGTGGCGGCTCCGCAGGTTGTGGTGGGGCTCGCGGCTTTGGTCGGCATTCTTATCGCAGTCTGGTTCAGAACCAAATTTGAGGGGTGCTCCGCGGACGCATTTGCGTGGCCGATGGCCGCGTCGCTTCTATGTGCGCCGGTCGTGTATCCGTGGTATCTGCTCTGGCTGCTGCCGTTCGTGCGATCGGTCTCGACGCTGCCGATCATTATCTGGACGGTGAGCATTATCCCCACTTACATCGTTTGGCATCTGCGCACAATCGGACGTCCGTGGGTGCTTCCTGGCTGGATTGTGCTGCTGGAGTACGGATCTGTCGCAGTGACCGCTGCAATCATCCTGTTGCGCCGAACCAGTCGAAGGGCTGCGCCGCAGTGCTCAACCGACTAGCTGCCATGTGTCTGGATGCGCAACCAAGATGTTGATGACCAACGTTTCCGTATCCTGTCACACCTGACGGTCATCCAACCCATCGATGAATTCACCAAGGAGGAACTCCATGACAAATTCGCGCTGTAACACAGCGATACACCTTCTGCTGGTCCTTGGGGTACTGGTCCTTGCTGCAACGTCCTGGGCGCAGCAGCGCCCGCCAATCGTTGAAAAGCTCGCCAAGACCTATGGTCTCGAATCGTTTGGGCAGATCGAAGCGATTCGCTACACGTTCAACGCACAGTTCCCTGGAGTCAACATTTCGCGATCATGGATTTGGGACCCCAAGACGGGTCAGGTCACCTATGAGGCGAAAGATAAGGACGGCAAGCCAGTGAAGGTCACCTACCTGCGTTCTCAGCTCAGCAGCCAGCCGGCGAACGTGAAGGACGAAATCGATTCGGGATTCGTAAATGACAACTATTGGCTGATCTTCCCGTTCCATGTTTACTGGGACACCGGCGCTACGGTTACCGACGAAGGTATCCAGAAACTGCCGCTGGGCAAAGGTTCCGCGGAGAAGCTCGTGGTGAAGTATCCTTCCGACGTCGGCTATACGCCGGGTGACACCTGGACGCTCTACATCGGCAGCGACGGGCGAGTCGAAGAATTCCGGTATGACCGGGGAGGCCCCAAGAAGCCCAGTGTTGTAATCACAACGTGGACAGGCTACAAAAAGGCAGGCCCTCTGCTCATCTCAACCGAACACCGCGGCACCGCAGACGGCAAGCCGTTTCACCTTTCCTTCTCGAATGTGGCCGTCCAGCTGGTGGGGGCAACAACCTGGATGAACGCGCAATAAGCGGTGAGTCTCTATCGGGCGATGACTACAGTAGTGCAGGAACTGCTTAGCTTGGGCAAGTCGCGGTTAGCGGTCATGCGAACTTGCAAGATTGGGCGTTCGCTGCGAATGATGGGACAATAGAAGTCAGGCTGGGGGAGTGCGCCCTGCAACCCTCGTCGCCCAGCACATCCGCCATGGCAAGTGTCCCGGAACTCGCAGGGCTGACAGGCGGCCGGAAGTGCGCGAGCCTGGGCGAAAGGAGCGGAGTCCAAAATGTCAGCCCCTACGGAGATCAGATCGGATAGAGGCTGGCCGGATCCCGGCCAGTAGACGCAGGGTTGTGTGGTGGCTCGTGGTGTAACTCGTATGGTGCTGACCGCACATCCTCCTTTTAGTGCTGGGAGACCCGCCATTGCTCGCACCAGTGGCTCGCCAATGGCAATCACGTCAGTCTCTGCAAAGAGGCGCCGGAACCCGTCCCAGTACTCTTCGTAGGTCAACGCATAGATGTCTGATCGTACGCTCTGGTACACGTTAACTCGTAAGGGAGCGGCAAACTGTTTGGCAACCCTTGCCACGTCGGCCAGACGCAGGTAGTTTATTTTCATCATGACGGCGACGATGGTGACGGGCACACCCAGCTTCAAACAACGTTCAGCCTGCTGGTGGATCAGCGCCCAATTGCCTGTTCCACGTTGTGCGTCCTGCTCCGCTTGCGTGGGGTAATCGAGAGAAAATTCGATATCGTGAAAGGCTGACAGTTCGTTGTCTTCCAAAACAGCCACACTGTGACCGTTAGAGGTAATGGTCAGCTTGGCAGGCTGCGCACGCAGGTACTCCAGTATTGCCTTGAAGTCTGGATGCATGCCGTTTTCGCCAGTGCCGAGATTGACGGAGTAGACGGGCAGCCGTTCCATGATTCCCTTTACCTGATCCAGTGAGAGACGGTCCGCGCGAGTTGGATCACGATAGCAGAAGTCACAAGAGAGATTACATTCGTTAGTTAGCCCCAGCCCGAGTGACAACGCGGGAGTGGACGCATTTTCCTCGGATGGATGCGGGAAGGGCCAATTTGATGGACTACTCATACGCGGTCCCGTTTAGGCTCCGGTCGAATGACGGAAGAGACCGTGAATGTAGCGCGCGATAGCAGCAAACTCCGGGCGGCGCCCCAGCTTGCGCTCCAGTCCGAGAATCCGCGCGTACTCTGCCTCACGAGAGATTTGTGGTGGCAAATAATCTGCAACCACTCGCACACCGCGCTCGGCAATCACTTCAAGCCTCACTTTCTTTGACATCACGAGCAGTTCATCAAAAGTGAAAAGTCGCACTCGGCTACCATAGAGAGATTCATATCCCCAATTAGCGGTGAGGCTCTGTTCCGCCCCCTCCAAGTTGCCGGCCAGGATAGCAGCTTTTAGCACCTCACCCACCCGGTTACGGACCAAGATGGACAGCAGCCCGGGTGGATCGTGCCGCATG
>CAZDYZ010000751.1:0-1529 GCA_964509525.1 uncultured Acidobacteriaceae bacterium | reverse complement strand
TGAAATCAACCGTCTCATCATTACCGGATGGCTGCTCAAGCGCGCCATGAGCGGGCAGCTCGCACTGCTGCCGGCCATCAAGAAGACCATGGACGAGGTCATGGCGGGACCGTCAGGCGAGGAACTGGAAGGCACATTGGCCCCCGAGCGCAAACTGGTCGAGAACGCAAAGAAGCTGGCATTGCTTGTCGCCGGTGCGGCCTCGCAGAAGTACATGCAGAAACTGGCAGACCAGCAGGAGATCATGGGGGCCATAGCCGATATGGTCATCGAAACCTTTGCCATGGACTCGGCCGTGCTGCGTGCACGCAAGTACGTCGAAGCTAAGGGCGAAGACAAGGCCGCAGTCGCCATCGCGATGACGCAGGTATATCTGGAAGGCGCATTCACGAAGCTCGAAGCGGCGGCCAAGAAAGTGGTGGCTGCGGTGGCCGAAGGCGACATGTTGCGCACCCAGATGGCGATTGTCCGCCGCCTGGCCAAGCATGAACCGCTGAACGTGATCGCCGTACAGGAGAAAATCGCCAGCCGGGTGCTGGAAACCGGCAGGTATGTAACCGCTTGAAACGGTAACGCGGTAAAACGCAGGAACATCGAGAAAAGTCAAATCCGGAAGCAGGGTGGAGTTCAAAGACTTCGCCCTGCTCGCGAGAAGAATTCCTTCCTTCCCGAGCCCTGCTTCCTGATCTCGCTTCGGGCGACAATAGGCTGCGCCTTGTCTTACAATTTTAGCGACGATGCGCTTTTTGGCGACGACGCTACTCTCACTGGTCGCAACCGCGTTAGTGGCTGCGCAACAGCCGGCTGTCCCCACACCCAACGTGCAGGACGCAGCGACAACAACTCAGCCAAATGTATCTCCCACTCCGGTCCAAGAGCCTCCCCAGGCGATGCCGCCGGCTTCAGGGCAATCTCCTACACAGGGCGAGGTCGCCTCGACTATGCCACCGGGTACGTCCGTCGTTCTGAGCGAGACTCCGAAAGAGCGGATGGAAGCCAAGCGCGACTTCAAAGCAGGCACCAGTCTGAAGTCGGCTGGCAAGCTGGATCTGGCGTTTGCCAAGTTCGAAAAAGCGGCTGAACTCTGCCCGCATAACCTGGACTACATCATCGCACGCGAATTCACTCGTCAGCAGTTGGTGATGCAGGCCCTGGAGCGCGGCAACAAGGCGATGCTCGAGCACAAGGACATTATAGCCATGGCCGAATTCCGGCAGGCTCTGGAATACGACCCCACCAATGACTTTGCGGTGCAACGGCTGCGCGACTCCATGCCCGAAGAGCTTGAACCTGCGCGAGGGAGCATGCGAGTGGTGGAGCAATCCGTTCCGATTGAGCTGCAGCCTTCGACGGCACATCATGATTTTCACTTTCGCGGTGACGCCCGTGCGCTGCTCACCCAGGTCGCGCAGGCCTACGGCATAGTTGCTGAGTTTGACAGCTCTGTGCAGCAGCGGCGAGTCCACTTCGACATTGAGGATGTGAACTTCGCAACCGCGATGGACGCGGCCACTCACGTCACCAAGACC
>CAZDYZ010000750.1:0-2358 GCA_964509525.1 uncultured Acidobacteriaceae bacterium | reverse complement strand
GTAGTGTAGACTCAGCGACCGCCTGAGCTGATTCCAAGGCACTTAGTCGATTTATCGGCCTCCTCGTGACGAACTTGGGCTAGAGTGTTCGCGGCTGGGACTCTGGGCGGCTCTGCGAGGCCGGGAATTGCCGCCCGCCGCGATGAACGCTCGCCGGGTCGCTATCGAAGTCGCCTATCACTTCGGCCTCGGCGACAAGCTTAAGACTGCTGCACTGGATCGCTCGCGCGCGGTCCGTATTCTCGCTGGGCCGTATCTGTATCGGTTCTGGAAGAAAGAACCTGAACCCGGCTGGCGACTGCTGGACGACTTGGCTCATAACATGGTTCTGCCCATCGGCCTGCCAAACTTTAACAAGGTGGAAAGCTGCACCCTAATGTCAGTGATGATCATGGTGCATCATTTTGACGAGTCGGACGTCATCGAGCGCCTGCGCCAGCCATGGAGCGAAAACGTAAACCGTCTGGAACGGCTGACCAAGGTTGCGCGCCCCCTGTTACCGCCAGCGCTCTTCGTCTTCCAATACGCGCTGCGCCACGTGCTTGCCGCCCAGGCGGATTTTCAGCCGCTGAATCTCGACGAACTTATCGCATCGTTCGCGCGCGGCTCACGCCAGATCATAAGCAGGAAGCTGGGCGTGGAATGCCTCGAGGAATTGGAGCACGCCGACGGCGACTGTCCGCGAACTATGAGGTTGCTGCTCGACAAACAAGTTGCCTTCGACGTGTTTCTCATGCAAGTGGCCGAGCGCGTCCTGTTTGTTCACGGGTGCCGTGATCCGGAGCGAACCATTAACGCGCTTTGGCGCATTTATCGCGACGGTTGCCTCTGGTTCCGTCAGTCTGCGCTCTACACGACGTTTCATATCCTGCGGAATGTTCCCGATGCACAGAATAGGTGGCTCGAAACGTACAGGACGATGACGCGCGAGACGGTTTCGTCCACGAGGGCCTTGTTCGTAACCCCGAACAAAAAGAGGTATCCGCTGCTGCCGCACATGGGTTGGGCGGAGATCATCTTCGACCAGCACCGCCCGACCGGGAAGGCGCAGTTTATCCCGCAGTTTTACGGCGAGGCGCTAGCCATGGGGGACCTGGAGTATGCGCGTCGGGCCATACGTGCGGCCGGAGTGCTTTCCCATTCCTACGACCGCCATGATTTGGCGCTTCTTGCGCTCGAAGATGCAGTCGGCGCAGTTAAGCCGGAGCTGCGCGAAACCATTGTGGACCTGCTGGCCAACATTCGCTTCTTCGACGAAGCCGCCGTGGACCGCTTCCTCACGCAATATGCCAATCCAGCCCTTGCCACGCGCGTGATTTCAGCCACTCCTTCCATTCGCTCCGCCGACACGTTTAACTGGATCGACAGCTTCGTGAACGCGCAGATGATCTCATCCGACGAATTTCGCGTGAAGGTTGCGGGCGCATATCGCCGCGCGGGCGAAGCAAAGTCGCTCAGCGAAGGAATCAACTGCACTCTCACCTGGGTGATGAACCAGATTGTCGGGCGGGAAGCTCTCGACATGGGCGACGGAGCTTGATGCCGAGGGCAAGGCCTGCACGCCGGCAATTTCAGCAGCGCGTAGTCGATTTCGCCCGCCAAAACGGCTGGTTCGGCAAGATCTTCCACGCGTTGACCTGGCACCGCTCGCGAACTGCTGTGTCGTTCTTCGAGTCCTTTCTGCCGGCCTCTGGTAGGTTGTTGGACATTGGCACAGGCACTGGGCATGTCGCCGCGCTACTGCAAAAGCCACAGCGAACAGTGGTTGCCTGCGACATCATGGACCTGCTGATGCTCCCGCTTTCGTACGTCCTCTGCGACGGCGGCTGCCTGCCGTTTCAGGACAGCTCGTTCGACGCGGTGTTGCTCATTACCGTACTGCACCATGTGCTCAAGACCCAGCACGCGCGATTCTTGCGCGAGGCCGTCCGCGTACTGAAGCCGGGAGGCACGCTGGTTGTGATGGAGGACACCTACCACAACGCGTTTGAACTGGAAGCCACCAAATTGTTCGACAGCCTGATGAACGGCGAATTCGCCGGCCATCCGCACGCGAACCGCACCTTGTCGGAGTGGCTGGAACTCGTGCAACAGATCGGTCTTCGCGTGAAAAGCAGTAGGGAGGATGTCGCCTGGTATGGGATGGTCCGCATCCGTCACGGCATTGTGGTGGGAGTGCGGGAATCGACCTCCATGCCAGTTCAAGGCTCGGAACCGTTATAGCTTGACGGGTTCCAAGCGCCTCCCCGGTGGAGGTTCGGCGCTGCGCCTAAGGCAACTGCTTGGTGAAACCTCTCGTCCGGCCTACATAAACTTTTGCACTTCATCCAGTAACTCGTCGAAGCAAAAGCGAGCTCG
>CAZDYZ010000749.1:0-2267 GCA_964509525.1 uncultured Acidobacteriaceae bacterium | reverse complement strand
GGTGCGAGTGGCGGAGTTGCTCTGCCACATCTATCAGGCCACATTTCAAGAGGTTAAGTACCTGGGCCTCTCGGGCTCTGCCATTCAGAAGTTGGCCAGGTTTATTCTGGATTTGCCGGAGGCCAGGGGGCCGGGAAATGGCAATAACCGCGCGACGCTCACTTTAACGCACGAAGAGATTGCCGAGATGGTGGGGTCGTCCCGCGAGACGGTGACGCGGCTGTTTGCAAGTTTGAAAAAGAAACAGCTAATTGAAGTGCATGGTTCGACGATCGTGGTGAAAAATAGGCCGGGTCTTGAAAAGCTGGTGACGTTCTGAACCCCCTTCATTGGCCCTGTGACCATTCTCACTGCTTTTGGTGACGACCGTCACAGATTGTAATTATTCATACATGCAGAGTGGCAGCACGACTTATGATGCTGGCGTGGAGAGAAAGAGAAGAGGTCACGTTCGGCTGAGGGAGGCCTAATGCGCAAAATGCGCCCGACCAGAGCACTTTCGCTCTCAAGTTTAATTCTCATGTGCGTCGCGTTGGCCACCGTGGCCATTGGCAAACCGCAAGACGCGGCGCAGGCCGGACAAAATCCACCCCAGTCGGGAAGCAATCCCCCAACAGCCCAGAGCACTCCCCAAGCCACACCGATAGACGCAGAGACCTGCAAACTCTGCCATGAAGACAACTACAACAGCTGGTCCACATCACCACATTGGAAGACCACGCTTGATACTCGGGGCGGACCGTTAATGCAGGGCTGCGAGACGTGCCATGCGCCGGCTGCGGAGCACGTCGCGAATCCGGGCGAACCGTCCAAGTTCCCGTTCACTTTTGATAAGGCCTCGCCGAAGGACATCAACGCCCGCTGCTTGTCCTGCCACGCTTCTGGCACACAGGCGATGCACCTCACGGAATCCGTTCATCGGTTGAGCGACGCGAGCTGCGTTTCCTGCCACTCCATCCACCATGCGGAGAGCAAGGAATTCCTTTTGGCCAAGCCGCAACCCGAGCTCTGCTACACCTGCCACGCGCAGCAAAAGGCGCAATTCAACATGCCGTTCCATCACCGGGTGAACGAACACCTGGTGCAGTGCTCGGATTGCCACAATCCGCACGGAACAGTGGGCGAACATCAACTTCGCAACTCGGCGACGCAATCGGCAGTCTGCTACAAATGCCACGAAGACAAACAGGGTCCCTTCGTTTTCGAGCATGAGCCGGTGAAGGTGGAAGGCTGCGTCATGTGCCATACGCCTCACGGCGGGCCGAATCCCCATATGTTGAAGGTCAGCAACGTGAATCTGCTGTGCTTGTCGTGCCACACGACGTCGTTCTCGAACGCACCGGGTGCGCCCTCGTTCCACAACCAGGCCGCGCAGTACCAGGCCTGCACTCTGTGCCACACGCAAATTCACGGCTCGAATTTCAGCAGCGTTTTCTTCAAATAGAAGGACGTGCCATGGACTTCGCCAACTGCGAAACGAATCGGGAACTAGTTTTCAAAAGCAATTTGCTTGGGCCTGCGGCGGAGCGCACTCCTCTCGCGCGGAGGTTCCGTTTGCATTCCTGGGCGTGGGGGGCGGCGTCCCTCGCGGCGCTCCTGATGGCCCCCTCGGTCAAAGCCCAGGTTCCGGACCAGGGGCCCACCCAGCCCTTGAGCGAGAATCCGGGAATGGTGTTCAACAATTACAGCTTCCAGCAATCGATCGAATTCGGGTATCGCGACTCCATCATCAGCGGCAACATGAACAATTACGACACCTTCGAGAACCTGGGCTCGGGCGTGCGCCTGTTCGATTACACGCTGGATATGAGGTCGCAGAATCACAAGGGGCTGCTCTTCGACAATTTGAGTTTCAGCAACTTTGGTTACGGCGGTGATCCGAATTCTGTTTCGCGGCTGCACATGGATAAGAATAAGTGGTACGACTTCAGCGCGATGTACCGCCGCGATGAGTACTTCTTCGACTACGATCTGTTGGCGAATCCGCTGAACTATGCCACATTCCCGTACGGCTGCACCACGGCGTGCACTCCGCAAGCGATCACCAATTCGCCCCACGCGCTCTACTACGACCGTCACATGTCGGACTTCGATTTGACGCTGTTGCCGCAATCGCGAATCCGATTCCGCCTGGGCTACTCACATGTTTTCACCGGCGGCCCGGGTGATACGACGCTCGAGGGCGGTACCGACACCGAAATCAGCCAAACGAGCGCCACGACGACGGACGCTTACCGAATGGGCGTGGACTACAAGGGAATCGCCCG
>CAZDYZ010000748.1:0-4990 GCA_964509525.1 uncultured Acidobacteriaceae bacterium | reverse complement strand
AAGGAGCAATCATGGCTAGCACTTCCATGGCCGATCAGCTTGAAGATGCGATTGAGATGATGATCGCTGAACCGGAGTCTGCGCCGCCCAAGGTGGATCTCAAGATAAGTGAACTGTTGCGGATCGCAGCGGAACTGCGTTTGCTTCCAGATCCTAAATTCAGGGCGGAGTTGAAAGCGGAGTTGCTCCAACAAAACCATGCTGTGCCAGTTGCGGCGAATGTTGACATTCACTGCCAGACAAGAGAACAGAGACAAGCACTGCGGGATGTGAAACTTGATGAGATTCTGCCGACCCTGTTTAGAGTAGGCGAGGTGAACTACCCTGTCCATCGCGGAACTTTCGCGATCTCAGCGGCCATCCACGCTGCGCTGATTGCAGTCGTAGCGACAGCGGGACTCTGGATGACGAGACAAACGCAACTCACACCTCACACGACTAGCATTCTGCTGACGGACATCAGCGCCTACGCGTTACCGCCATCCATCGACAAAAGCAGCGGTGGGGGAGGCGGTGGTGACAGAGACAAACTGGCCGAATCAAAAGGGAGCCTGCCTCGTTTCGCGCGGCAGCAAGTAACTCCCTCAGCAATCGTGGTACGCAATGAACGGCCGAGACTTGTCGCGGAGCCGACAGTCGTTGGCCCGCCTGCGGTGACCGTCCCGCTGACGTCTCAGATTGGCAATCCTCTTTCCGCGATTCTCCAGCCACCGTCGAACGGAACCGGGTTGGGCGGCGGACTCGGAAGTGGCAGCGGCGGGGGAATCGGCTCAGGCGAAGGCGCTGGATTTGGTCTGGGACATGGCGGTGGCACCGGCGGTGGTGCGTTTCGCGTGGGCGGAGGAGTTTCCGCACCCCGCCCGATCTATGACCCCGACCCGGAATATTCGGAAGAGGCCCGCCACGCAAAGTTCCAGGGAACGGTGTTGCTCTGGGTCGTTGTCGGACCCGATGGCAGGCCGCGCGATATCCGCGTTCAACGGTCGCTCGGCATGGGCCTCGACGAAAAAGCCATCGAGGCAGTGCGGCAATGGAGGTTTGAGCCATCGATGAAAGACGGACACCCGGTGGCAGTGCAGGTCAATATCGAGGTCAGTTTCCGGCTGTACTGACCTGGGTGGGGCGTCAAGTCTAAGTTCCGATTGCCGGTGTCTAAGTCTAAAGAACTGTCATCTTGGTTGCGAGAAGAACGTTGCCAGGCATTGACCAGGGCGCCCAACTTGAATCCATCAAGGAGGAAACGTGCCTCTTCGGACACTCGTACTGCTGTGGCTGGCGCTCACCACAGTGTCATACGCTCAGACTTCGGCCCCGCCAACGGATCGAACGGCAACCGCCTCAACCAATTCGTCAACACGCTTGCAGGTGACGAGGGTCATCCTCTATAAGAATGGCGTTGGGTATTTTGAACATTCTGGCCGCATTCGTGGCAATCAGGACGTAGACATCGATTTCACCACAGCGCAACTGAATGACGTGCTGAAGTCTCTGACAGTGTTGGATCTCGGGAAAGGAAGAGTCACCGGTGTAAGCTACAACTCGACTGCTTCGCTGGAGCGGCGGCTGGGTTCTTTACATCTTCCGGTAGGTGAAAATCCAAGCACAGTCCAATTCCTTGATGCACTCCGCGGTGCACGTCTGGAAGTGCGCAGTGGATCTGCGAATGCCTCCGGTCGTTTGTTGAGTATCGACCAGCGGGAGTTGCCCGCTAAGGACGACCAGAAGATCACGGTCAATCAGCTTTCCATCGTGACCAACAACGGCGAAGTCCGAGTGTTCGACCTGAATCCCGCAACCAGTGTGCGGATTGAAGAAAAGGATGTGAATGAACAGGTCGGAAAGTATCTGGGGATGGTCGCTTCCACGCGCGACCAGGACGTTCGGCGCATGGCCATCTCGACCGCAGGCGATGGCGACCGAGAGCTGCTGGTGAGCTACATCAGCGAGGTCCCGGTGTGGAAGTGTACGTACCGCATTGTAGTTCCGATGGAAGGCAAGCCGTTACTGCAAGGCTGGGCCATCGTGGATAACACGGTTGGCGAAGACTGGAAGAATGTCGAGCTATCGCGGGTAGCGGGAGCACCGCAGTCGTTCGTCCAAGAATTGTCACAGCCTTACTACACACGCCGTCCAGTTGTGCCGCTGCCGGAAAACGCAATGGTCACTCCGCAGACGCATGAAGCAACCATGGAAGAGTCAGAAGTCGTCAATGGACAGCTCCGGGCGCCAACGACAATTCCAAATTCAGTTAAAGAAAATGGCGCTCCATCTGGTATTCCCGGAGGTCAAGCGGGAGGCGTTATTGGCGGTATTCTGTCCGGCTCTGGCGCTGGAATCGGCAGCGGGTTCGGTGCGGGCCACGGCGGGGGAGCCGGTGGTGGGGTTTTCAGAGTTGGCGGTGGCGGTCGTGACCACTTTGAAGCCTCAGCAGTAGCGCAGTCTCTTGAAACCACGACCACCGTGGCACAAACCCAGGAACTCGGCGATCTGTTCGAGTACAAGCTCAAGGACCGCGTCACCATCCGCAAAAACCAGTCGGCGATGGTGCCCATCCTCCAGGCGCGCATCGACGCAGAAAAGGTTTCGGTCTGGAATCCTTCGCAACCATCGGTACTTCGCGCTCTTTGGATTAACAACAGCAGTGACCTAACGCTCGACGGGGGCAGTTTCAACGTGCTCGAAGGCGATGCCTTTGCCGGCGAAGGCTTGATGGATCCCATCAAGCCGGGTGAAAAACGCTTGCTGTCTTACGCGGCTGACCTCGGCTTGTTAGTCGATGAGAAGCAGAAATCGGAAAAACAGAAGATCACCAAGATCGTGATCGCGCATGGCACCATGACCCAGATGACCGAGGAACGGGAGGAGCACATCTATACCATTCGCAACCGCGATACCTCATCGCGGATCGTTGTGATCGAGCATCCCGCGCGTCAGGGATGGAAGCTGGCCGACGGAACGGAGCCGACGGAGAGCACTGCGTCCTTCTATCGTTTCCATCTAACTGCCGAACCCAAGAAGACCACGATCGTGAGCGTGAAGGAGTGCCGGCCAATTTCAACACGGTATCAATTGACCAATGTGTCGGACAGCCAAGTCGATTACTTCCTTGGCCAAAAAGCAATCAATGTCGAAGTGGAGAAAATGTTGCGACGGGTGGTGGGGCAAAAGAACTCTATTGCCGCTCTCGAAGCCGATATCGCCGCCCGTAAGGCGCAGATGTCCAGCATTGCCGAAGACCAGCAGCGAGTGCGCGAGAACATGAAGGCATTGAAGGGCAGCGCCGAAGAGAAGGCTTTACTGGAACGCTACGCGCGAGAACTGAACGGCCAGGAGGACCGTGTACAGTCTCTACAGCATGAGACCTCGGACCTGCAACAAAAGCGCGACGCGGCGCAAAAGGCGCTGACCGAGATGATTGAGGGCTTGGAGATGGAAGCGATATTGTAGAGAGCGGCTCTCCGCAACCTGCTAGCGTCCGAACAGGACGTAATGAAGAACCTTAGTAGTCTCCAAGCCCATGGATTGGTGTAGGTGGAAGGTTGTCCCGAAGTCGGCTTGTCGGAGCAAAGTATCGGCGTGCGCCCGCCCATACTTTGCCTTCTGGAAAGGCGATCATCGCAACGGCGGCAGCCTTTGCTTTCTGTTTCCGCCGTTCCTGCTCTGCTTGCATCTCCTGGATGCTTCGCGCCACCAGCGGCGAATAAAGGGGCCTGACCCAATCCGAATTTCGCCATTCTGGCTGACCGGCCAAGGCACTGTTGAAATCATTCATGGCCTGGTCCTGGAGCTGGGCCTGCCACTTTGCGACTGCCCGTGCCATCTCTTTTTCCGGCTGAAGGGTTGGTTCATAGTTGGAATACTGAAGTATCTGCAGAGCATCGGAGTAGCGACGGACTTCCAACAGCGTCCATGCGAGCTGAACAGTCAGCACACCATCTCCCGGACGGAGTTGCTTGGCAGCAGAGAGCAGATCGACCGACCGCGGGTAATCTCCCGCTAGATAATGCCACCAAGCCAACTCGCCAACCAACCTGGGCGCCGATGGGTCGGCGCTTTCGTCTACCTCAGCTTCTATTCTGCGAGCGGATTCGGGAGCACCCGCGAGCAGCTCAAGTCCAGCAATACACACAGCAACCTCGCGCGGCTTCTCACTGTCTACACTTTCGGCCCAGCCCTGAAAGCGGGCCAGAGCGCTTGTTCGGTCGGCAGCAGCCAAAGCCTGGGCGTAGGCAGCGATGATCTCCGGATGCTTGGTTTTATCGATGTCAAGAATCTTGCGGTAAGCGTCCGCCGCCCCTGAGAAATTTGCCTGCGCGAATTGGGCGAGCGCCAGCGCCTGAAGGGCTTTCGGCTGATCGGCGCGAAGGCGAAGCGATTGAGTTGCCAATTGCTCGGCTTGCGGATACTTCTTCGCAACCAGGGCTCTTTGAGCCTTGGTCGTCCAGAAGATATAAGCCACTGCGAGATCGCGCTCGGGGCGGGCTGTCCAGCCTTCGCTGGCGATTAACTTCTGGACTTGCGCAATCCGTTCCGAGGGCAGAGGGTGAGAACGGAAGTAACCTGCAAGCGTTTGCAGAGCCATTTGCGAAAGCTCTTCCTGTGGCGTTTTGGCCTTATTCTCGCGCTCGTTGTACAGGCGAGCGAAAGCCTCGAACATGCGGATCGCTCCGGCCGCAGAATACCCGGCTTCCACGGCGAGCCGCGTTCCGTCGCGATCGGCTTGGAGTTCCTGATCCTTGCTGTAGCCAGCTTCGAAGACTTCAACAGGCAAAGCTATGATGAGTCCCAAAGGGTTCCTGCGCAGTGCCTGCTCGCGCTGCACGCGTTCGGCGCAATCGTAATGGTCGATGTGTTCGATCTCATGCCCGAGCACCGCAGCGAGTTCGTCTTCGCTGTCCATGAGTTGCAGCAATCCGCCGCCCACGTAGACATGCCCTCCGGGAAGTGCGAAGGCATGGATCATGTACTGACTCGAAAGATAATGAAACTT
>CAZDYZ010000747.1:0-6614 GCA_964509525.1 uncultured Acidobacteriaceae bacterium | reverse complement strand
GTAGTAGCCTCCGAGTTCTTCTTTTGATTGCTGTCATCACAATCTCAGCCGGCCATTCATGCTGTCGCTGGTTGGGTCGACTGATGCGAAGGTATCGATCAATACCATCGTCTAATTGGTTTCGGCCGTAGCTGATGGCGCCTAATCGAACCTGTGCGAATGCACATTGATTACATTTCATCCGCAATTCTTGTTAGGGAGAACCCGTCATGGCTCAAACGACGACGGAGCCTGTTGTTCGTCCGAAGGGGAAAGAACCGGGTGCAGGACCAGGCGAAGCGGTTTTTCAAGACAATTCTGCCAGAACTTATAGACTGGAAGCCTTTCGCCGCCTTCCCGCCTTCGGCGCCTTGTCGATCCCGATCAACGAAGGGCAGGAGGACTCAGATGCACGAGACAGCGAGACTGGGTTCCGACTCACCAGCCATCGTTCCCGAAAGCCTTCACGCTGAGGCCAACCAGGAAGACACGCTGGCACGAGCACGAAAGCTGATGGCTGAGGCGGTCGGAATCGACAGCCACATCGACACGATTGAGCGTATTCTGGTGATGGGCGAGGATCTGGGCAAGCGGCATGACGCAGTTCACGTGGATCTGCCTCGGCTACGCGAGGGCGAGATGCACGCGCCCTCCTTTGCGTTCTGGGTCCCCGTCTTCTTTCGGGGCGCGGAGGCGGTACGCAGGACGCTCGCTCTCTCCCGATCGCCGGGGGCATAAGCCGGAGCCTGTTCGAGTTCGGAAACGTCAACTTCAAGCAAGGAGTATGATGTTGATCGCCATGAGAGGGCGGGAGAATGACTCGCAAACGTGGAAACCCGAACTGGGGTAAGGCAGGATCAGCTCTGGTTCCCCACATTGTTACCGAGTTTGAAGTCCAAGTTCGTCGATTGAGTCTCCAAAAGCACGATTACACAGCTTCGCCTCAACTGCGGGACTGGTGCCTTCAAAACAAAGATCGACGCTATGTACCGGAATGGTTGCTTGACGCTTGGAAGATGACCGTGGACGTGGATTACAACTACGTGAGATGGTCACACAGAAAACTGGCGTGAGTTTGGGAGGTGGGATCAGAATGGCAGAGGTTCGATTACAGGAAGGTGAGTCGCTGGAAAGCGCTCTGCGCAGGTTCAAGCGCAAGGTGCAGCAGGAAGACATTATCAAGGAGGTCAAGCGGCACTCTTTTTACTTGAAGCCAGGCGAGAGGCGACGAGTGAAGCAAGCGTTGGCGCGAAAACGTGCCCGCAAGAAGGTCCGCAGAGAGCCGAATCCTTTTGCCGCGTCGCGGAACTGAGTCACACGATGGAGTGATGTATTAAGAGAGAAAGGGCAATGAAAAGAGTTTACGTCGGCAATTTACCCGAAAGCACTACCGAGGTGACTTGCGTACCGCGTTTGAAACGCACGGCGCAGTCGAAAAAGTCGTTATCGTGACCGACGGGGATTCAGGCGTGCACGAGGTTTGCGTTCGTGGAAATGACCAATGCCAGTGAAGCTGATAAAGCAAATTGCAGGGTTGAACTGAACTGGGGGGTCGAACGTCAACGATTACCGAAGCGAGGCCCAAGTCTATTCGGCCAGGGAAAAGTGGACAGGGCTTCGGCGGCAGAGGCAAACTTGGGCGCGATGACTATCGCGGGTACGCACGTCAACCCCGCAAAACGCGCTGGTAACAACCGACTGTAGCGAGATGCGTAAGCGTTTAGTCACTCCGACTCCCCATGATTGCGTTCCTTTTGAGAGCGGTGCACTGGACGTAGCCAACTTAGCGTTAGTCGAGATCACATCGGAGGATCAAGGCTACCCAATCGAATTTGCGCTGCAACTTGGAGACCGGCGTGGTTGGCGTGCTGCCGAGCCAGGCGTACAAATTATCCGACTCCTGTTCGATGAGCCGCAAAAGCTGAGCCGCATCCAGCTAGTTTTCGAGGAAACCGAAATCCAGCGCACGCAAGAGTTTGTCCTCACATGGTCGGTAGATCACGGGCAGTCGTTCCGAGAAATTGTCCGCCAGCAATGGAATTTCAGCCCGCCAGCGACAGTACGAGAGACGGAGGATTACACCGTGGACCTCCGCAATGTGACCGTTCTTGAGTTGAGGATTTTGCCAGATCGGAGCGGTGGAAACGCTCGCGCAACGCTTGCGAGTCTACGCCTAGCATGACGGTCACCAGAAAACGGACTCTCACCCATTGTTCGCAGATAGGTTGCGTCAGAATTCTAGGTACCGCCGCTGAAGGCCGTCTCGCAATTCTTGGCTATACAGGCAAAATCCAACCTTCGCTGAGTGTATGGGTTGCCCTCTTAAATTCTTCATGCCACGACAAGCACTTTCCGCGAATCGAAGCCGTATCGCGCCGCTACCGTTGTAATTACTTGTTTTCACAAACTGACTCTGACGCCGTCTACCCGCCCGTCAATTGACGCATCACAGCGAGGCTAGGAGTAAACTATTCGTCATGGAAAACGAGCCAGACAAAAACCTCTTTCGCGAGGTCCATCGAAAAGTGCAGGATGTCAGAGACAAGGCACGTAAGGTGCGGGAAGAGGCTGCACGACGCAGCCAGAGAATTGCAGAGGATGAGGCCAAGAAGGAGAGCTTCGACCGTCCTGCTGCCCTTCCGCCGTCAGAAGACGGATCCCAATGACGCAACCTCCTGCATTTTGGCGGCCTCCTTGTTGTTAAAGCCAGTAGATTCAACGCACATACCTGAATCTTTCGGCGCTGAACGCAATCTAAGGAATATGGCACCAAGCTCTCGCACGACATTTGCTAAGCGCCAGAAAGAACGCGCGCGCCAGGAGAAGCGGGCGGAGAAACTCCAACGTAAAGCGGAGCGCAAACAGCTTGCCGACACCGACGCTGTAACTTCGGAGACGCAACCCATCGCCGACCTGGTGGTAACGCACGACTTAGATGGACAGCCGCAAGGGTTTGATTTCCACGATTTCGGAAAGTAATTCGGAGTATAAGCTTGTGCGCCTTGAACATAAATCGGTGTACTGTGATACAGTCCTAAGTAGGTGCTATTGGCTACGGCCGCACGTAAGCGACATCTGATCCGTACTCGATCCGGTCTCCCGTCTTTCCTGCTCCCGTTTGATTGTCCAGCGCTCAATAAAAAATTGAGCGGCGTCGAAGTATCTTCGCGACTCGCCTGCCACCGTTTGATCAACGAATCAAAAGATTCGTCGGAGAAACGATAACGGCCTCCTCGCAAGACGCCTCTCTAAGAAAGAACAAGATCGTTTTGACCCAATTTACAGACATGCCCCTCTCTGCTGGGCTCCAGCAGAAGCTGGCACTGCTCCATTTCACTACCCCCACGCCGGTTCAGACGTTTGCGATTCCTCCCGCGCTGGAAGGAAAAGATGTGCTCGCTACAGCGCAAACTGGCACCGGAAAGACTTTGGCGTTCCTGATTCCGGTGATCGAAAAGATGATGGCGCAGGAGAAGCATCGCCACGCCTCAACCCTGATTCTGGTGCCCACGCGCGAATTGGCCATGCAGGTCCATGAGGTGTATGAAAGCCTGCGTGGGGAGGAAGAAACTGCCGCCGCGCTGGTCATGGGCGGCACAAGCGAGCAGCGACAGATCCAGGCCATCCGCAAGGGTGCCAACGTCGTAGTGGCAACCCCGGGCCGGCTGGAAGATTATCTCCGTCGCAAGTTGATCGATCTGCGTAACGTAAAGACGCTTGTGCTTGACGAAGCCGATCGCATGCTTGACATGGGTTTTCTGCCTGCCATTCGACGCATCCTCGCGGCGCTGCCACGCAAGCGCCAGACCCTGTGCTTCTCGGCGACGCTGGAGGCCTCGGTTGCGAATCTCGTCAATGACTATATGAACAGACCCGTACGCGTCGCCTTGGGTTCCACTTCGAAGCCCGCAGATACGGTTGACCTTCAGGCCTTCGAAGTGCCGCAGGCTGAAAAGTCGGAAGTGCTGCGTCAGCTTCTCTACGCGGAGAAGGGGCAGACGCTGATCTTCGCACGCACCAAGCGCGGGACCGAGCGCCTGGCCAAAAACTTGATACGTGACGGGTTTACGGCGGCGATGATCCACGGCGATCGCAGCCAGTCGCAGCGGATTGGCGCCCTCAATGGATTTGAGGAAGGCAAGTTCCAGGTGCTGGTGGCGACCGATGTAGCCTCGCGTGGAATTCACGTGAACAACGTGGCACATGTCATCAACTATGACTTGCCGCAGATTCCGGAGGACTTCATCCATCGCGTGGGCCGCACCGGTCGCATGGGCTCAAGCGGACGCGCCTCGACGTTAGTCTCAGGCGCGGAAATCGGCGAACTGCGTTCGATGGAACGGGTGCTTAAGTTGAAGATGGTCCGCCGGCAGTTGGACGGCTATACCCGAACGCCGCAACGGGCAATCCAGAATACCCTTCAAACGCGCACGCTATCGCAGCTGCCGGGCGAAGTGTTCTTGTGACCGGCGTGCACTAGCATCAAGACCGGCCATCTCGTGAAAGTGAGATGGCTTTCTTCTGTATGCCGAGTATGACCAACAGCTTGGGGATGAGAGGCCCCTGCCAAGCCTGATGGAGGCAAACGGCTAGAGAAGCTGCAAGGGCGCCGACCGCGAGGTCGGGTCTGAAGGAAGCGCGGAACAAACCCGCGAGCCAATGGACAAGAACCGGATATGAGGCCTACGGTATCGGGAACTAACAAATGATAGCGAAGCCCATATCCATCAAAGACGCTGGTGATAAATCCGGCGGCTGTACGAGTAAGAAGCGGTGAGGTCGTCGCGCGTCACAGAGAATCCATTTGGTGGCTTGCCGAGAAGCGATCGAGGGGTGGTTTGACCAGCAGTTCACATCCCTGCGCCCAGCATCACGCGTTGGATCGCGCTGAAGCTTCGGGACAAGCTTCATTTATTCTCATCAGACGTTCATTGAGTATCTTCCCATCCAGCGCAGAAATAGCGGCTTCCGTTGCTTGCACCATCTCGACGAAAGCGATACCGCGTGGCTCGCCCATCCCTGTCCCCGACGATCGTGACGGTTTTGACGGCTCCGTGTACAAAAACTTCTCGCAGTGCTGCTTGGTCACCGTGATATCAAGGTTCCTGACAAGAATATTAGTGACGACTTCATTCTGCCATTGATCTTCCCCGAACGGCAGCAACCCATCGCCGAGAACGCTCGCGCACAGGCTCAAAACGCTACATTGCCTCGGAACCGCCGGTCCAGACAACATGACTCAGTCGAAGGCTGAGTGGCCTGATCCACGTTCCCGGGTGCGAGGACGAGTCTGACCCTGTGCTTCTCGGAAATCTCGATCTATGTGAGAGATGGGACTTACGCTTCTGGCGTGATTCTATCTCCTGATGCTCAGTTTTCTCGTCACACTCCTCGCCACTCTGCCTTCGACCGACCAGCAGGTACTTTCAAAGGGACACCTGTATGGTACTGATACCCGGTATATTTAATTGCTGGGGTTGGCGAGTTGGCCAGCTTGACGCGCAGACAGCAGTCGTGGTATTACATTTGGTAATATGTAATGGAGAAGAGATGGAATCCGCGATCACCGTCAAGGGCCAAGCCACCATCCCGAAATCCATCCGTGAACATCTTGGGCTGAAGCCGGGTGATCGGGTGAAATTCTTCGTGCATCCCGACGGCAGTGTAGTCTTGCTGCCGAAACTCTCCGCTTCAGCGGCACGCGGCATGGTCAAATCTCGGAATCCGCGGTCCGTGACCACCGACCAAATGACCGCAGCTGTTGCCGAGGGCGCTTTGAGTCGAAATCCACGGCGACGACACCGATGATTGGGCTCGATACCAACATCCTGGTACGCTATCTCACCCAGGACGACCCGGTACAGTCAGCAAAAGCCACAGACATTCTTGAGCGCCGTTTGACACCGAAGAATCTCGGTTTTGTCAGCGTGGTAGTAATCGTCGAGACTGTTTGGGTTTTGGATCGCGCGTATGGCTTAACAGCTCAGAAAATCGCCGCTGCGGTCGAACGCCTGCTGCAGGTTGAGGTTCTTATAATCGAAGACGAGCAGCAGGTCTTCACTGCCATGGTCGCACTAAAACAGGGACGCGCATCATTTGCGGACGCGCTGATCGCAGAGCTTGGAGCCCGGGCAGGATGTACGCGCACTTTGACGTTCGACCAAAAGGCAGGGCGACTTCCTGGCTTCGAGCTTGTGTAATCGACCCCGATCTCGATCAGCGCCTCTGCCGCACTACCTTCCTCGGGCTGCCACCATGTCGAGTATGTTGTTCACAAAGACTGTATCTGAGATGGCAAGGACAGCGGTTAGGTGCGAGTACGGCCAAGTGGATAGCTGCCGGATGGCCGACAATCCGGGAGTTTTCGCGCCCAGGCTAGCGGTCTGAGAACGAGCGCGGCCCGGGGCCCGCTGGACGTTGGGCTGGCGCGACAGGACTGGTGCGACCGTAGTGCCGACTTCTCTTCTCTCATGATAAGATCACCGAAGCGCGAAGGGCGCATCCGGTCCGCGGAAAGGACAGAAGTCCACCTGATCGCAACAATTCGTTTTCACGAACTAACTTTCTGCCCATAAATTGCGGACCTCGGGCATACGAAAGGAAGTTCGTCATGCCGGTAAGACGCCTCCCATCGA
>CAZDYZ010000746.1:0-3412 GCA_964509525.1 uncultured Acidobacteriaceae bacterium | reverse complement strand
TCCGCCCACAGCGGCTGCTCGATCATCAACAGCTTGAATCGGTCGAAACTCTGCAGGTGCTGGGCGTCAGCCAGTGTGTAGGCCGAGTTGGCGTCGCAGCTTAGCAGAATATCGGGCCAGACTTTGCGGATTTTTTCCAGCACCTCAAGGTCCCACCCAGCTTTCACTTTGACCTTGATGCGCCGGTACCCAGAGGTCAGTTCTATTTGAATCTTCTGCAGCAGTTGTTCGTGCGAGTCCTGGATGCCGATGCTGACCCCGCACGCGATCTCGCGGTTTATACCACCCAGCAGCTTCCAAAGAGGTACTGCCTTCTCCTGTGCTTCGGCGTCCCAAACCGCGTTTTCCAGCCCGGCCTTGGCCATTCGGTGCTCACGCACTCGTGACAGCAGCGCTGGAACTTCGCGACCGGTTCCCACCGTCCGGCCCAGCAATGCAGGTGCGAGGTAGCGGGCGATCACTTCCCATGCCCCGTCAACATATTCTTCGCAGTAATACGGATCTTCGCCCGCGACACACTCGCCCCAACCTTCCAGGCCGTCGGAGTGTACTGTAATCAGCAGAATCCGGCGGGTGTACGTGCGTCCGAAGCTGGTCTCAAAGAAATGGACCAGAGGAATCTGCAATTCACGCAGGGTGATGGCTTCAATTCTCATAGGGTCACATATGCGGAACTGGCGCCCATTGCATCGAACGGGCCACGCTTAACAGGGCTAGACAATAGCAACTGAATCCCGCTTTGGCCGCCCGAGCGTTGGCTGGACTCCAGGGCTCAGAACCACCAGGCTGCAGGAGGCACGCGGCTCCGTACGAGTGCCCTTATTTAAGTCGCATACGACCAGTCTTCATCCCAATATCCCAGCAAGAATGCTCCGTTGCCCCGGACATCACGCTCGTATCCCAGACATACGAGGCCTCCCGAGAAGGCCGCAAGAAACCGCTCCCGATTGCACAACTGCAAATCAGCCGCTTTCTGGCGCATTTCGGGCTGTGCCTTCCAGGCATAAATGTCAGCGGGGATTTCGACTCGCGCCTTTTGTGTAAAGGCAGGATACTCGCCAGTCGAAAGCAGTGCCTCGACCCGCTTCGACGTCACCCACCACTCCGCAACCAGGCGATCGGTCGGAAGAAAGCCCTGCAGCGGCGATGAAGTTATCCCATACTGGTTGATATTGTAACGGCGTGCGATGGCCCCCAGACGTTCGAGGTTCAGGTAGGCGTTCTTGATCTCCAGCGGATCGAAAGTCCATTCCAGCAATTCGTAACCCTGCGAGATGGCATCCTCGCGCTGAAACAGCTTAATCCGCCTGCCGAGGCCGGTGTTCCTGTGGTCTTCTTTCACTGCTAGCATATGCGAGTGCAAATAGGGATGACCGCAGCGCGTTCCTGGAATTGAGAAGGCAAACCCGACAAGCGTTTCCCCTTCCCATGCGCCAATAACCTGCCCGCCAATTTTCGGTGCTAATGAGAAGATGCGAAGCGGAACCAATTCGTTATCAGCAAACCCCCACACTTCCTTCTGTAGCGCGACGCAGGCGCGGAATTCGTCCAGTTCGGTGCATTTGCGCACCTCGATGGGTTTTGACGTCAAGGTTTTTCCTGTTGTTTCGATTGCTGCCACAGCGACTCCATCTCGTCGAGTGACGCGTCTGCCGGCTTGCGTCCGTTTTGGCGCAGCTTGTCTTCCAGATAATTAAAGCGGCGGCGGAACTTACGGTTCGTCTTGCGCAACGCCGACTCGGGATCGAGCGAGAGATAACGCGCAATATTGACCAGCACAAACAGTAGATCGCCGACCTCATCTTCAAGCCGCGAACGCAGCTCCTCTGAAATTCTTACCGCCCGCGCCCCCGCTACCCCCGCAGCTGATTCGGGTTGTGGTCCAGGATCGGGGTAGTCTTGGAGGTTCTTGTGCAGCTCCTCTGTCTCTTCGCTCAACTTGTCGAACAGACCTTGCACATTCGGCCAGTCGAAGCCAACGTGAGCTGCCCGCGAACTGATCTTGTACGCTTCCATCAACGACGGCATGGCTGAGGAGACACCGGCTAGGACAGAATCAGGGTGAGCCGCCGTTTTGGGATCTTCGACCAGGCGGTTTTTCTTCTCCTTGGCCTTCAGCGCCTGCCAATTGCGCAGCACCTCAGCGGGGGTATTGGCACTCAGCTCGCCAAACACGTGGGGATGTCGGCCCACCATCTTGTTAGACAATTGGTCAAGAACGTCGTCAATAGAGAAGCGCTTCTCTTCCGCAGCCATCTGGGAGTAGAAGAGGATTTGCAACAGCAGGTCGCCAAGTTCACCCGCAAGCTCGTCCCAGTTATGCGCGTCGATAGCTTCCAGCACCTCATAGGTTTCTTCCAGCGTGTAGGGCTTGATGCTGTCGAAGGTCTGCTCGCGGTCCCAAGGACACCCGCCGGGGCCGCGCAGTCGCACCATGATTGACACGGCGCGCTCAAATCGTTCGCCTGTGGTCGCCATCAGAACCAATCTAAATGACAGCAGATAAAGGTTGCAAAGACTGGCGCCCGATTTGGGAGCCCCTAAACAATGAGGTAGAATCTGCCTTATAGGGCAGAGACAGCAGTAGGATCTACGTGGAACACCACGATAGCTGCGTATCCGACGTTGGCTCGAAATTCGGCTTCGGCCACGGAAAGTCCCAATCAAGCCGAGTGAAGAAATGTACAGTTCAAGAGTGAGGGATCGTCCGAGATCAGTCCATCCACTCCCTCCTGGGCGAGGCGCAAGAGGTCAGGGCGCTGGTTTACGGTCCAGGCGAAAAGCTTGAGCCCGCGATGATGCACTGCGTCAACCATTTCATGGGAAACCAGCCTGTACTGCGGGATGAAAACCGATATTGGTAGCTCAGGCCAAATCCTAACGTATTCGGGGCGGTCGCAGATAAAGCCCAGCGGTACGGTGTCATCGAGCTGGCGAATGCTTACTAATACTTCAGGGAGGAACGAAGATACAATGTGGCCGCGCAAGGGCGGCTTTGCCCGAAGAGCTGCAATCACTTGTTCTTCGTGGCCGCTCACTTTTAACTCGATGTCAAGGTAAGCTGTATCGCCGAAACATGTAAGCACATCTTCGAGACACGCCAGCTCCTTGCGACCACCCGACAAATCCGAGTAGTCGGTGCTTGAGATTCTCTTGCCATCAAGTTGCGGGTCGTGACATAACACCGCCCGGCGGTCGCGGGTAAAGCGCACGTCGAACTCGAATCCATCGCAGCCGTTCGCAAGTGCATAGTCAAAGGCCGCGGGAGTGTTTTCGGCGGGAAAAACTTCCGGTTTGCGACCGATGCGCAGCAGAGGTCGTGCACCGCGATGGCCAAGCAGGAGCGGACATGAGCCGGCAGACCTCACCGCAGTTTCCTGATTTGCTTATGACGGGAGATCCGTTGCGTTCT
>CAZDYZ010000745.1:0-7983 GCA_964509525.1 uncultured Acidobacteriaceae bacterium | reverse complement strand
CCTCGGATTTCCGCCACAAGCTTGCCAAGTATCACCAGGATGTGGACGCGACGTTTTGGGGATGGAATGACATCTGGCTCGATCCGCAGTTCCGGTCGTGGAACATAGAAGAGTACTTGTCGGCAATTCGTTGCCCAATCCTGTGCATTCAGGGTGAAGAGGACGAATACGGCACTGTGAGGCAATTGGCGGCGATCAAGGCAGGGGCACCGGCGACGGAGATTCTGCTGCTGAAAAATTGCAAGCACTCGCCTCACCGTGATCAGCCGGAAGCCACGCTGCAGCGCATTGTACAGTTTGTGGCGGACGTTCAGGAGGAAACTGGTGTGCAGCGTCAGTAGTGTCCCACGGTCTGGCACTCGCCGATTCTCGGTGTCAGTTGAGGGGCGCTCGGCCGAGGCCGGGAGGTTTCCCGTTGCGGCCTCCTGGGATCGAAGTTCAAGTCTCCCTGGCAAGGAACATTGCCGTTTCGCCAGAGAATTGTCTTGTCAGGTGTCAACGGCGTGGAAATTCACAGCTGAACAGCGAGCAGCATCTTCTTCTGGAAAGGTTGACAATGGCTGGCTGGGTTCACACATTCAAGGGTGCGGTTCTGGCTTCGGAATATGACTTCGCGAGCCACATGAACTCGCGCATGTACGTCTCGCGTTTCGACCAGGCAACGTGGTTTTTGCTGCACGCCATCGGGGTCACGCCGGCTTCGATGAAGCACAAGAACCTACGAGTGGCTATCGTGCGCCAGTATTATCAGTTTCTGGAAGAGTTGCGAGGTGGCGAATTAGTGGAAATCAAAAGCGGTTTCCTCACCATCGGCGAGAAGTATTTTCGATTTCTTCATCAGATGTATAACGACGAGACGGGCAGCATGGTTGCTACCTGCGATTGTGTTGCGGTTCAGGCCAGCCTGGAAACAGGCAAGAGCGTGCCCATGACCGAAACACTTCAGGAGAAGGCCAAGCACCACCTGGTCACTTCGAACGTACAGTTGGATTCACAGATCGGGTGAACTGTTGGACTCAGCGCTGTGTTGCAGTGGAAGATCGGCTTACCCGAGACCGGGTTGTCCGAAACTGAATGGTCCGGCGTAGCCGCTTGGCCTGCTAGCGCTCATACCCCTTCACCTATCGCGGAAGTTCGTGTGGTTATTTCGGGGAAGATGGAGCCCGCATCATAATGCCAGGCGAGCCAGTCGCCAGACCTACCACGACAATGAATCGCGGGTCGAAGGCTACGCAGATGAATCCCAGCACCAGACCCGCCACAGCATACTTCGCGCCCGCCCACAGAGAACCGGTACCGCTTATGCCCTAGCCATAGGACGCGATAGTAATGCCAACGATGCAGTAGAGGCAGATCACTGCCACTGGGTTCGATTTCGCCGTGCAGTGCCGAGTTTTGCCTTTAATTTACTCGGAGCGCGAGAGCGAACGGCATCAGCCACAGATTCGTTGTGTCCGAAGCCACCTTCCAGTTTGCAAGCCTGGAACGGCAGTCTAAGATGGTGCTCAGGTGAGCCATGACCCAGGAGACTCCAGGCGTAAGTTCCCAGTCAGACCAGAAACCGAACGCAACCGAGCATGTGGCGGACGCACACCGTATTCTGAGCGGTCTGCGGCAACAGCTTGACATGCATCCCGACCTCGAAGAAGCTATCGCCAAGCTGGAGATGGCACTCAGCATATTGACTACAAAAACGGGCGGAATGCTTTAAAGTCTTAGCTGAACAAGAGCTCCCGTGCGCGCTGCGAGGCTTTCACCACGGCCTTGATCAGCGTCACACGCAAGCCCCCTTCTTCCAATTCGAGAATGCCATCAACCGTGCACCCGGCAGGCGTGGCCACAGCGTCCTTGAGCAACGCCGGATGATCGCCTGTTTCCAGCACCATCTTGGCTGAACCCAGCACCGTCTGGGCAGCCAGTTTCATGGCAATGTCGCGCGGTAGACCCATCTTTACGCCTCCTTCAGCCAGCGACTCCAATACCATGTAGATGTAAGCCGGGCCGCTCGCTGACAGGCCGGTGACCGCGTCCATGTGCTTTTCATCCACCCGCACGGTTTCACCGACGGTGGCAAACAAAGTGCGCGCGACTTCCAGGTTTGCCGGCTTCACCCCAGCGCCGCAACAAAAGGCTGTCATCCCTACACCCACCATCGAGGGAGTATTGGGCATGGCGCGAATAACCGGAACGGACTCTCGGAGCCGCTTCTCGATGTAGGTGGTGGGTACGGAAGCTGCGATCGAGATGACAAGCTGGTTCTCGCCTAGATCGCTTTTGATCTCGTCCACCACATCTCCCAGCACTTGCGGCTTGATGCAGAGCAGGACGATGTCGGCATCGCACACTGCGGCGCGATTGTCTGTCGTCACCTTGATTCCGTATTTTTCCGTCAGACTTGCGGCGCGCTCTGGGTGCTGCACCGTGGCATGAATGTTTTCCGCAAGCACGACATTCTGCTTGCGGAACGCCTGCATAAGGATACTACCCATTTTTCCGAGGCCGAGTATGGCGAGACGCTGACGATGAACTGTTGTGTGCAAGTTGTCAGTCCTGCATGCTTGGATTCCGGTTTTCCCGGTCTCCCATGATTGTAAAATGCCAGCGTGCCGGGTCTTTCGAGCTTGCGTAATTTATGGCAGTGTCACTGTCCCACGCCCTGGGCCGGCTGGAAGTGGCGCGTCCAACCGTGCCAAACTGAGAGGCTTGGGGCATGTGCCATAAAGTCGGCCGTTTCTGGAATATCAGATAGGAATTTTCGCAACCTGGCATGGCGCAGAGTTGGCCCCAGATCAACCAGCGGGCAGGAGGGCGAATCGGAAGGTGGCAAGATGAGGAACCGTTCGGCATTGGCCGTTTTGATCTTCGTGCTGCTTCGGGCGGGGAGCGCAGCCAACAATCCAGAGCCCATGGATGGCTATTCGCCGGCACATGCAGCTGCCGAGCGCGAGTGGGAGGCGAAGTTTCGCAACCTACCCGATCCCAACATTTTGCGCGACTCCATGCAGCGTCTGAGCGCCCGACCACACAATGTAGGCTCGCCCTATGACAAGGCCAACGCTGAGTGGATGTTATCCGAGTTCAGGGGGTATGGCTTTGAGACACACATCGAAACCTTCGAGGTGCTGTTTCCGACTCCGAAAGAGCGACGGGTCGAGTTGCTCGCGCCAACCCATTTCATCGCCAAGTTGCAAGAACCTCCGGTGAGTATTGATCCCACGTCGCAACAGACTGCGGAGCAGCTGCCTACATATAACGCCTATTCCGCTGATGGCGACGTCACTGCGCCGCTGGTTTATGTGAACTACGGCATGCGTGACGACTACGAGCAGCTTGAGCGACTCGGGGTTTCTGTGAAGGGTGCGATTGTGATCGCTCGCTACGGGGGCGGGTGGCGAGGTATCAAGCCCAAGGTCGCGGCCGAACATGGAGCCCTAGGTTGTATCATCTACTCCGATCCCAAGGATGACGGATACTTTGAGGGCACGGATTTTCCCGCCGGCCCGTTTCGTCCGGAAGAGGGTGTGCAACGCGGCAGCGTGATGGACACGCAATACCCGGGTGATCCGCTGACTCCCGGCGTTGGCGCCACCAAGGATGCGAAGCGTTTACTACTGACCGAAGCCCTGACGATCACCAAGATTCCTGTACTGCCGATTTCCTACGGCGATGCGCAGCCTCTGCTGGCAGCGATAGCCGGGCCGACGGCTCCCGACACCTGGCGTGGCGCCCTTCCCATCACCTATCGCGTAGGACCAGGACCAGCCAAAGTTCATCTTGTCGTCAAGTCCAACTGGGACCTGAAGACTATCTATGACGTGATCGCCAGGATTTCCGGCAGCCAGAATCCGGAGCAGTGGGTGATCCGCGGCAACCATCACGATGCGTGGGTGAACGGCGCCGACGATCCCGTCTCAGGCATGGTCGTCGAACTGGAAGAAGCGCGGGCGCTTGGCGAGCTGATGAAGCAGGGGTGGCGTCCGAAGCGCACCATTATCTATTGTGCGTGGGATGGCGAGGAGCCTGGCCTGCTCGGGTCTACTGAGTGGGTTGAAGAGCACAGAGATGCGCTGCGCCAGCACGCGGTCATTTATCTCAACACGGATTCCAGCGCTCGTGGCTACCTAAACATTTCTGGCTCGCACACTCTGGAGCGTGCTGCGAATCAGGTCGAGCGCGAGATTCAAGATCCGGAAAAGCACATCACGGTGTGGAGGCGCGCCTATCTGCGGCGCGTCGCTCGCGCCGCCAGCTCTGAGGACCGCCAAGAGCTGCGCGATCGTGCTGACCTACGCCTCGGCGCCCTGGGAGACGGCTCCGACTACACTGCTTTCCTTGATTACGCAGGAGTGGCTGCGTTGAACATGGGCTTCAGCGGCGAAGGTGGCAGTGGAGTTTATCACTCCATCTACGATGACTTTTATTGGTACACGCACTTCGGCGATACCAAGTTCGTGTACGAGCGCGCGCTGGCGCAGATGGCCGGTAGCACCGTGATGCGTTTCGCCGATGCCGACCTGCTGCCTTTCGATCCGGTGGGCTCGGCCGACGCCATCAAGGTCTATATCGCGGAACTGAAGAAACAGCTGAAACAAAAGCAGGACGAGGCTCTCGAGCGCAACCGCGAACTTGAGGAAGGCGTATTCACCGCAACCGCCGATCCAGAGAAGCAGTATGTTCCTCCGCCCCGGCAACTGATACCACCGTACTTGAATTTCAGTCCCCTGGAAAACGGTGCGGAAGCTTATGCTCGCGCCGCGCAGCGCTACCGCCAGGCGGTCGCGAAATTGAGCGATAACGCCGGTGCCCTCTGGGAGTCACCCGTGCTGCAGGAAATCAACGCCAGGCTTCTTCTGACCGAGAGGACGTTCACCCTCAACCACGGTCTCAAAGATCGCCCGTGGTTCAAGCACCAAATCTATGCTCCCGGCGCCTATACCGGGTATGGCGTGAAAACGATTCCCGCAGTTCGTGAGGCGATGGAAGAGAATAAATGGCAGGATGCTGATGTAGGCGCCGTTCTGGTTGGCCAGGTACTAATGAACGAGGCCACCCTGGTAGACTCCATTGCCCAGCAGTTGGAGCAAGCGGAAGGACAACTGCCTGCGGCAATGCAACAGGCAAAGCAGCATCCAACTCAGACCTCACCGCAGAAGGCCCAAAGCGGGAAATAACGACGATAAGGCGGCTTCCATGCGGCTGTTCGTAAGCTGCGTTCTGGCCCGGCGAGGTGAAAGGACGCAGCCGAGCGCAAGCACTAGTCTACGTCTAAGTTAGCTTCAGCTAATTTAAGCCAGAGGTTCGTTTCGTGCTTTAAGGGTCAGCCCTCCACACCAAGGCGACGCGCCTCCTTCGCCGTTTGATCGACTACTGTTTCGACAGCCCGCTCGACCGCTGCGGAAAGCCCCACGCCAGTATCGAAGTTCTCGCCCTCGATACCGTAGACGATAAATTCTGTGGGCAATTGGTCCAATGCGCGGGCCAGCTCAACCGCTTCGGCTACGCCGTACCTATGGGTAGAGCAGCGAAAGAATCCGGCAGGAACTGGACTGGCAAGTACATCGAGGCGATGGATTGTACCTGCCGGCGCACCCGAACGGGCTGCATCCACCAACCACACCCGGGTCGCATCCTTCCATGACTCAATCAGGGATGCAACGTCCCTCCCTTCCTCGAGGACTGTGATTCCGGTCGGGAAGCGTTCTCGCAGACGACGCGCGACGGCAATCCCGGCTCCGTCATCGTGGCGATGTTCATTGCCAACACCGATGATGCTGATGCTTGGTCGAGCGACTGTCATTGCTGTTCGATTTGTAGTTCCAGGAAGTGGGTCGCACACGAGATGCAGGGATCATAGTTGCGAACTGCCTGTTCACATTGCCACTGCAGCTGCTCTTTTTGTATTCCAATGTGGGCCTGGATAAATTGCTCGAGATCGCCTTCGATGGTCTTCAGGTTCTGAGACGTCGGTGGAACGATCTTGGCGTCAAGGATGACGCCTCGATCGTCCAGGCGATAGCGGTGATAGAGGATCCCGCGAGGCGCTTCGGTGCAGGCGTAGCCGGTGCTGACCAGCGGCTCGACCGTGACCGCCGGTTCGACGGGGAGTTCCAATTGCTCGATGATGCGCAACCCCTCGTCGCAGGCATACACCATTTCCACACTGCGTACAAGGATGCTTTGGAATGGATTACGGCACACAGGGCTGAGTCCTGCGCTTCGGGCCGCCTCCTGGGCTACCGGCGAGAGCTTGTCGAAGTTCAGGTTGTAACGGGCTTGGGGACCAACGAAATAGGCGTTCCGCTCCTTCAGTCGCGAATGCAGTGCGTGAGAATGAGCGACCTGCTCCTCAACAAAGTGCTGATCGTATTCGCGAACTTCTATATCTAGCCCTTTGTTGGAAACCAGACGTCCTTCGTTCAAGGGATATTCGTCCCGATGTTGCAGGGCGACGAACTCATAATCACGTTCGATTGCGGGAAATGAAAATCTTGCCACCCAGCGTACCGTCTCTAAGGCAGCATCGCGCGCCCACTTCAGCTCCTCAGCCAGAATGGAGAATTCCTCCTTGCTTGGCCACCTGTAGAAGCCGCCGACGCGCACGTTGATAGGGTGGATTTCCCGCCCTCCTACCAGGCGCACGATTTCATTGCCAGCTTTCTTCAATCGCAGACCGCGCTTTACATGCTCGGGATGATCTTTGGCCATGCGCACGGCGTCTTCATAGCCAAGGAAGTCGGGCGCGTGCAGCAAATAGATGTGCAGCGCATGACTCTCGATCCATTCGCCGCAGTAGATGAGCCGCCGCAGCTCGCGAATTGGTCCGGTTATCTTGACTCCGCAAGCGTCCTCGATGGCATGACATGCGCTCATCTGATACGCGACCGGACAAATGCCGCAGATGCGAGCCGTAATGTCAGGCGCCTCATTAAACTTGCGGCCGCGCAGAAAAGCCTCAAAAAAGCGCGGCGGTTCGAAGATCCTGAGTTTGACGTCCGCCACCTGTTGGCCCTTGATCTTAACCAGCAGGGCACCTTCGCCTTCAACCCGCGCGAGATAGTCGACTTTGATGACACTATTTTTCATGTGCTTCGCTCTGTTTGCGGAAAGGCTCGGCGTACGCGTTAAAGCTCCGGAAGGCTCGCATCAGGTCCCGATTACTTACGCCCATCTCGCTCCACCACCCGCTTAGCGATGCCGGGTTCGATGTTTCCTTCGGCCCAAAGCATCCGTAACAACCTCGGGCGTAGGCGGGACAGAGGGCACCGCAGCCCACCCGAGTCACGGGCCCGAGGCAGGGCGTACCCTGAGCGACCATCACGCAGACGGTGCCGCGTTGCTTGCACTCCACGCAGACGCTATGCGGGGGGGTGTTCGGTTTCCGTCCATTTAGAAACGCGCTTAGCACCTCCACCAACTGATGTTTGTTGATGGGGCACCCGTATAGTTCGAAATCGACAAATACGTGGTCGGTGATAGGGGTGGATTTTTTGAGAGTTTCAATGTACTCCGGTCGGGCATACACGATCGAAATGAATTCCTTCACATCCTTGAAGTTGCGCAGTGCCTGGATGCCACCGGCCGTGGCGCAAGCGCCAATCGTCACCAGGAACTTTGAAACACGCCGAATACCGTGAATCCGTTCGGCATCGTGCGGCGTGGTGATCGATCCTTCCACAAGAGAAAGGTCGTAAGGGCCCTTGACAACCGCGCGCGAGGCTTCGGCGAAATTCGCGATCTCCACCGCATCCGCCACGGCAAGCAGCTCATCCTCGCAATCCAGCAGGCTCAACTGGCACCCATCACAGGAGGAGAACTTCCAGACCGCGAGTTTGGGTTTGCGTAGGGCCATGTCAAATCTCCGGCTTGCCAAGAATGGCGGCGATGCGACGAAACGCGAATACCGGACCATCCCGACAGATGAAGGCTGGTCCGTACTGGCAGTGGCCACAAAAACCGACCCCGCACTTCATATTGCGCTCTACA